>JAKQCH010000183.1 GCA_029573825.1 Spirochaetota bacterium
CTCCACAGAGTTTTCAAGAGCATCAAACAGACACTTCTCGTGTTCAACAGTATTCCTTTCGCGGTAACGGGGGGGGTATTCTTTTTGTGGCTCCGCGACATACCGCTCAGTGTCTCTGCGGGTATCGGTTTTATCGCCCTCACGGGGATCGCCATCCTTGACGGAATGGTGCTGGTGAACTTTTTTAATCAGCTCCGGGAGAAGGGCGTGCCGATCAAGGAGGCCGTCATGCAGGGCGCTATGACAAGGCTGCGGCCGGTTATTATGACATCCCTTGTGGCGGGTCTGGGATTTGTGCCGATGGCGCTGAATACGGGGCTTGGCGCTGAAGTCCAGCGGCCCCTGGCAACTGTTGTTATCGGCGGGGTGATATCATCCACCATATTGACGCTTCTCCTGCTGCCCACATTATACCTGTGGCTTGAGAGGGATTTTATGCGGTGGGGCACGGGGCCGGAAGCTGAGAATGAATAATATTTGAATGGAGACTTATTTTCTGTTCATGGACTCGGTGTAAAAGCTGTAGCAGTTCCGCCCCTGTTCCTTGCACTGGTACAGCGCTTTATCAGCAAGTTTCAGCAGTGAATCGCTGTTCTGCCCGTCAATGGGATAAAACGCGATTCCGATACTCGATGTGACGGTGACTGAAGTTCCACGGATATCGAAGGGGCGGGAGAATGCGTTAAAAACACGGGTCACGATTCTGCGGGCATCATCAATGCTTTTTATTTCCGGAAGGATTATGATAAACTCGTCCCCTCCGAACCGCGATACCGTATCGATCACACGGACCTTTTCGATCAGCCTTCTCGCGACTTCAACAAGGAGAATGTCTCCCGCGTCATGCCCCATCTCGTCGTTGACATCCTTGAAGTTGTCAAGATCAAGAAACATTACCGCCACAAGAAAGAAATTACGTGTTGCCATCGCCAGCGCCTGTTCAAGGCGGTCCATGAAAAGCGTCCTGTTGGGGAGCCTGGTGAGGATATCATGGTGCGCGAGATATTTCAGCGAATTCTCCAGGGCCTTCCTTTCCGTGATATCACGGACAATCCCGCGGAATCCCACAGGGTTGCCTTCGATGTCCCGGATGAGGTTTATTGACGCTTCCACATATATTTTTGAACCGTCCTTCCTGGTGAGTTCCCATCCAACCGCCTTTGTGGGATTTCCTGAAGTATACACTTCGTTAAATGCCCTGAAAACAATCGCGGCATTGTCCCTGTCCATGTACGCATGATAGTTGAGTCCCATGAGTTCGCTGCTGTCGTAGCCGAATATTTTCATTATTGCAGCATTGAAGAAGGTCAGATTTCCGGATAAATCATTTTCAAAATATCCATCCTGGATACTTTCAAGAATAGTGCGGTACCGTTCGTTGATTTCCCACAGTGATTCTTCGACACGCTTTCGTTCGGCGATTTCGGTTCTGGCATTGGAATACAGCTGTGAGTTGTCCACGGCGATGGAGGCCAGCTCCGCGAACTGTACAAGAAGCGTGATGTCCTCGATGTTGAAAACAGTGTTGTTACGGTCACGGGCGAGGCCGATTACCCCGATGGGCGTCGTTCCTGCTTTCAGCGGTACGGCGATGAGGGGCCCCAGGGACTCAAGACCAATACCCCGGATCATCCCTGAAAAGCTGCCGTAATCTTCCACGGTAAAGGGCTCTCCGCTGCTCCACACGATTCCGGTTATGCCGTCTTCCCTGGAAAGATTGTCGCCAATACGGTTTCTGAATACCCCCACACCGAACCGCGTGGTAATGATGTCCCTGCCGTTTTCGACTATGCCGATGTAGCCATGGGGGGCGTGTACCAGAGCGGATGCATTTTCGATGATCGACTGGAGAAGGTCCATCAGGTCAAGTCTGTTCATTATTGAAAGCGTCGTCTCGTGAAGGGCCGCGAGATATCTGCTGTGTGTCCTGAGCCTGTGTTCAATGTCCCTGCGTTCATCAATTTCTCTGATCAGTTTCGAGTTGGTATGGACGAGTTCCTCTGTCCGTTCAATAACTTTCTTTTCAAGGTTCTCTCTGAGATACCGGAGTTCCTCTTCGAAAATTTTTCTCTCGGTTATGTCGTGGAGATTCGCTACAATTCCCTGCACGGAGGGCACAGCAAGCATATTGCGGAGAATTACATCGAACATTTTCCAAGAGCCGTCCCGGTGGCACATCCGGAATTTTCTCGATGCCGCCTGCCCGGGGTTCCGGAGGATTTCAGCGAATATCTTTTTATAGTTGTTGATATCGTCGGTATGAAGAAAAAGTTCGGTCCGGCCGCCTGTCAATTCATCGGGACCATACTCAAGGCAGTGTTTTGACGCGGGAGATACGAATCTGATAACTCCCGCAGCATCCATTACAATGAAAATGTCCGTGGAGTTGTGGATAAGAGATTTATACAATTCATCACTTTTGAAAGCGCTGTTCTCAATGGTGCCGCCGGATCGGGAGTCAGACTTCTGCTGTGGCAGGGATATAATTATATAAATATACACAAAAAATGCAATGAATGAGAGTGCTATTGATATGATCATGTTATTGAACTGTATCCTGCCTGTTGGTGACTACCTATAGTCTATATAATTTCAGGGAGACAGTCAATGAATCTTTCATGCGTCTGTTCAATGAAAGAATTATGATGTCACACCTGCAGTATCGTGAATCCGTACAAAAAGTCAAGTGCAAAACATCATATATGTGAATTAATGAAAGATGAATTAATGAGAACAGAATGGATAGTTAAAATTCACGGAGGGACTCATCAATCCCCTTCCGTATTTCATACCAGTAATCAAAGGCCGCATCAAATTTGTTTTTCTTGAAGCTGTCCAGCCAGTATACCAGCTCTTTGGAATTGTCGTTGTCCACGGTATGTTTCCGCATAAGGAACGCGTGGACAAAATCGATATTTCTTTCCGACTTCCAGTATATGGAGGAGTTGCGGCTGTTGATCCTGCTGGCGGTGACTGCGATTGTCCGTGAAAAATCAGTGCTTTTGTTGTACAGGGTGCCGATTATTTCGGGGATCATTTCCTCCGCCCAGTTCCGGTGAAACCTGCAGAAGCCGGTGTTGTCCATTACAAGTTCCTGTTTCAGGCGTTCGGCGTTTTTTCTGCCTAATTCACGGGGAGGGAGGAAGTCATCACCGTAATGCATGTAGTATTTACCCATGATCGCCATGGGAGAAAGGACCCCCGGCGTCCAGTACTGGTTGGGGACCATCCAGCCGTTACGGGCGTAGGAGTTGAACACAAAGGGATCAAGGATCTTTTTCCCCCTTTCCCGCGCCAGATGCCGTGCGAAGCGTCTCGCACCGTCCCTCATGTCCAGTATGCCCCGACGTTCAACGATTGCATCCAGAAGTTCTGTACCAATGTCTGCATTATGCATGGAGTCTGTTTCAACGCTGAAATTTTTATGATCAAAAACAGGGATGTCCTTCACGCCGAGTTCCTCCGGTTTCAGCATTCCCTCGGAGAGGCATTCCATGAGCCATGAGATGACACCACCCACGGAGATAGCGTCAAATCCCAGGGCGTCTGCCCGGTGGTTCAGCTTTTCCGCCGCCCGCTGGTCGAAAATCCCGCACAGTGGACCCATTGTCTGATACGGCTCATAATCCTTCTTGTATTCTCCCCTGAGCTTTTTGCATACCGCGGCGCAGGGTTCCCCGCAGGTTTTCATGTTTTTCGGCTTGATGGTCTCCTCGTTAAACTGCCGGAGGTAGTGGTCAAGGATGAAGTCCCGGTGTATTTTCAGGCGCTCCTCTTCGCTCATGTATATGCTGCGGTAGTTGAAGGCGATTATTTTTCCCGCCAGTTTGGCGAAGTTTACGCCGAAGGTCCCCCCGGTGTCGAAGTTCGGGTCAAAGCGGTATTTCGTGGTGGCCTCCATGTCCTTCATGGCAAGCTTTTTCTGGTATTTGTTGATAAACCACTCGTCGGCTACTTTTCTGTCGCGGAAGTCCTGGTCAATGAATGTCCCTCCGTATATGACCGCGGCAATGCCGTGCTGCTGGAGCATCTTGGTGCCGAACCCTCCGCGCCCCGCCCAGGTGTCGACAAAGGTGACTTCACCATTTTTAATAGGGGCCGAGGCAATGGCGCCGAAGTCCGTGGTCATGGAAGCGGGCCCTGTTGCGAGTATTCTGGGGTCAGTGCTGTATCGGTCCCCGAAACGCCGGAGGGCGTAGTCCATGAGGGAATACACCCCGGTCCTGCCGGATTTCCATATCTGCTGCAGATCCATAGGGACCAGTTCAATTTCAATCTCCTCACCGTGAACACGGTTCATGCTGAGGATTGAGGGGAGGTGGGCCCTGCCGGTAATCGACATCATGTTGATCCCGAGATTGTCAAACACGAGACCCGCGCCGCCCATGGATGATATGTAGAAACCTCCCCAGCAAGGTGAAAATCCGTTTACGAACAACCGGTTGGACCCCGGAAAGATTGATCCCGCCAGGACACCGGTGCCGATGTTCAGGCTGTTGTTTATCCCGGAAAGATACAGTCCCACGTCAACGGGGCCGAAGTACTCCCCGATGGGGAAGCGGGCATTCTTGTAATATCCCGTACCAGCGTCAATATGCAATACCCGTAAAAAAGGTTCCATGGGCCCTCCGCCGGAATGCGTGTAATGTAAGAAGCGAAAAAACGAGAATGCGGTAACAATATAACATGAAACAGGGGCAAATGGAAACAATTTCTTTTGCCGCAGGTGCAGAAATAATTACAGGAGCGTAATGACGGGTTCGCCGGTATCGGTGTCGCTGAGCGTGTATTCAACCTTCAGGGGTGCGAACTGCTGTGCGAGGTACCGCAGGTTTTCTTTTTTATGGCCGATATATTCACCATAGTCACGAAAGGGGACGGTGATGTGAATGCGCGAATACGCCGACGTCATGCTGTTCCGGGCATGATCAATGTGCCGCACAAGGATGCCGCGTTTCAGCCGTGACTTGACGAGGAACCCGAATGCCGTGTGATACGGCCCCGCGATGACGCTTTCCGTGTCATTTTCAAGGGGGTGAAGGCCGGTCCGGATAACGGGAATCCCGGAGGCGGTAATTATCCTGTACATCTCCGCACACCGGTCAACGGCCTCTTCAAGTGAAAGAGGAGCGTAGTCGCCGCGGCGGTACATTTCCTCAAGTCCCGTGTCCCTGAGCACCACTGCGGGGAAAATTCGTATCCCTTCAGGTTTCAGCTCCGCCGCTAACCGGGCAGAGGTGCATGACGCCTCCCGCGTGTCCCCCGGGAGCCCCGTCATCAGCTGCAGCACAAACCCGATCCCCCTTTCCGATAAACGCCGCACCGCTCCGTATACGTCACTGACGCTGTGTCCTCTGCCTGCCGCCGTGAGGATGTCGTCATAGAACGACTGGACGCCGAGCTCGACGGTGTCGACTGAGTACTGTTGCAGGAGATCCAGATCCTCTTCTGTCATGTAGTCCGGCCGCGTCGAAAGACGAATGCCCTGGATGAGGCCCTGTTCTTTGAAGGAAAGGGCGGCGGCAAGAAGCTCCCGCTGCTGCGCGTCCGGAATGCCGGTGAAGTTTGCCCCGAAAAACGCGACTTCAATTCGTGTAACCGATTCCGGGATATGCCGCAGGTACTCCTCAATTTTTCTGCGTACGGAAGCGGCATCTGCCGTTTCACGGCAGCCGCTCGATTTCCACTGGTTGCAGAAGACGCATTTCTGCGGGCAGCCGCTGTGGGGAATGAAGATGGGAATGGTAACCTGTTTTTTTGACATATCGTATAGTCCCGGTCCGGGAACCTGACTTCAATCTGACTGGATGAAATGCAGGACAGATTCTTTTTACTTGACAAATAATTGTAAAGCTAATTTTTGGATTAATCAGTGAACCTGCGATACATGTATGATGACACCTGTAACCTGTATAGGAAAAATTGTACGTATATACGGGTGTATCGTGCATGATGAAAATAACAACGTGAATACAGTTTCCTTCTGTGCGGTGAAATAAACGGAGGTTTTTATGCCAACCTATGAATACGAATGCAGAGTATGCAAGCACCGGTTTGAGGTGTTTCAGTCGATGAGTGATGAACCGATAAAAGAGTGCGTGAAATGCGGAGCCGAAGTGAGAAAGCTGATACAGGGCGGTGCGGGCATAATTTTCAAGGGATCGGGTTTCTACAAAAAAGACTATGCTTCCGGAGTATCGTCGCGGGGAGGGGCCAAAGAGACGGAAAGCGCCTCTGATACCGCTCCCGCCTGTCCAGGGTCATGTGCTTCCTGTCCCGTCGCGGAAAGCTGATCCGGGAGCCCTCAGAGCTCTTTTTTAAACTGTGCCGCCCGTTTCTGGCGGTAAATGGTAAGAAGATACTTTTCAATCGTCATGATCGCCTTTCCGGGCATTACTTCGTCCTTCAGCTTGTACCCCGCAAGGGAATCGGAGAAGGCCCGGATATCGTCCGGCGATTTGCAGACATCCGGTGAAATCAAAAGATACTCTATATCAGGGATGATGAGCTTCTGGCTCCTTTTGGGGTATAATACGCTCCTCGCGCTGTAGACCGGCACCACCACCTTGATGTTGTGTTCCCGCAGATCGTTGATGACTGTGTCCACTCCGAAATCATTTTCAGGGCTCACGTCGATGAAGTCCGAAAGGGCCAGCACCGGCGCGTTGAGGTCCACCACCTTCTCGTACACCCGTCGGGTTTCCTTTGACATCTCCTTTCCGGGTTTTCCGGAGCCCCGGCTGCTTCCCTTCACCTCTTCCGCTGTTTTTTTCTGCATGCCGAACAGCGACTTGAAGAACCCGACTAACGCGGTGATAAACGAGGGTTTGGACTTTTTCTCCGAGGACTCAATTTTTTCCATGTCCTTTTTCAATGACTGCTGCTTTTTGAACTGCTCGTAGTCGTCAACAATTGTTTTCAGGGAATCCACTTTGTCTTTTGTGGCGTTTAAAATATCCTCCGCAGGCTCTGAGCTGCCGAGGATGTCTTTCGCCGTGAAATAGAGCAGCTCCATGTCGCTTTCTGTTTTCTGCTTTTCAGGATAAGAAAGGCTGTTCAGCAGTTCAGGATGATACATGATTTTACCGCTCACGTCAGTTATCATGTCGATAAACTTTGTCCCGTTGATGAAGCAGTCCGTGTCGTCACGGGATACCCTGAGGATACGATGCTGTCTGAGGTTTTCGGGGGTGTCCCATTTTTTCAGGAGTTCCGGGGTAAGCCCGGGAAGGGAGCCCGATACGCTGGCGGCGGTGCATATTCCGTTTTCCTGAATGAATCCGACAATGTCGGCGCTCAGGGTCTGGACCGGATCGAGAATTTTATCCACCTTCAGGAGGCACGCCCGGAGGGCGTTGTCATTCTTGACTTCCATGAGATCGCTTTCCGGGAGGGATGTCCCGAGATCGTCCTCAAGTACATGGAATATGTACTCGAGCTTGGAATCGCGGTAGTCTGAAAACTCGCTGTTGAGTATGCCGTACTTCTTCAATCGCCGCATTACCAGCTCGGAGTTCGATTTTACGATATTCTTTACCCTGTCCAGGGTGAAAGAATTTTTTACGTTGTTGTAATTGTCCGCGTGAAAGCAGTAGTCTTCCGCGTATTCAATTTTGTTTTTATCGACACGGAAGTGCTTGAAGGTGAAAATGTTTTTCCCCAGCTCGCTTTTTATCAGCCGCGAGAGCTCGTTCTTCTGTATGGTCTTTTTCAGCAGCTTTGACAGGTTCACAATGCGGAACCTGCCGATGAAGGCGAGGATGTTCGTGATGGACACCGCGTCACGGGCCGACTGGATGGCGTTGAAATCCCTGTCGCTCAGCATGACGGTATATTCAACTTTTTCAATGACATCCAGCTTCTTCGTGGCGCTGTCAACATTGAAGTCAAAGGTGACGACGGGTTTTATATTGCCGGGATAGTTCTTCAGGAGATGTTCCATGAGATAGACGATCTGGTTATCCCGCGCGGTGGTATAGGGAATCCTGATGTTCCGTGATTTCTTCAGGTGCTCAAGGGTCGCCAGGGGTTCATTCCCGTCAGGGAGCGACCGGGACTGCATCAGGGCCATTTCTTTCAGCACATCCACAATGTTCGGCTCCCGCCGGGATGTTTCATTGAGAAAGGTGAACTCAAGGGTGCTTTCGTTCTTCTTTTCGGGACTCATAGTGTCGACCTGGTGTCAGTTCTGCATTATTGCTGTTCTGTCTCAATAAGATATTTCAGGAGCTCATTAATTGCAATACTTTTTTGCCCGCCGGTTTTCATATCTTTCACCGTGGCAAGGCCCCCGGCCATTTCATCGTCGCCGAAAATTATCACGGTATCGGCCTTTTCCCGGTCGGCCTTTTTGAACTGCGCCTTGAATCCCCTCGATTCGGGGTCCAGTTCCGCGGATATCCCCCGGGACCGGAGGAGGGCGGCGGTCTTCAGCGCTTCTTCGCGCGCGGCCTCCCCGCTGTAGACGATGAAGGTGTCCAGTGTGCGCCGGGGAATGTCATTGTTCTCCGTGAGGAGAAATATCCGTTCAATTCCCGCGGCAAATCCCACCGCGGGAGTATCTTTTCCGCCGAACACCGCAACAAGGTTATCATATCGCCCCCCCGCCGCAAAGGCATTCTGGCCGGAGTCGGTTTCCGTGACAAATTCAAAGGTCGTTCTGGTGTAGTAGTCAAGGCCCCGCACGAGAAGGGGGTCCGATGTATACGCGATGTTCCCGCTGTCAAGGTGGTGCTTCACCGACGCGAAATGTTCCGCGCACCCGTCGCAGAGATAGCCTGTTATGACCGGGGCCTCCGCCTTCAGGGCACGGCAGCCGCTGTTCTTGCAGTCAAGGAGGCGGAGCGGGTTTTTGGTAAGGCGCCGTTTGCAGTCCTCGCAGAGCTGCTCCTTTTTCCCCTGGTAATACGCGGTGAGATCGGCGATGAAGGTTTTCCGGCATCCGGGACAGCCGATGGAGTTCACCAAAAGGGTATATCCCGCGATGCCGAGCCTTGCGGCGATGGTGTCCATGACAGCGATTACTTCAAAGTCATAATAGGGGTCGCTGCTCCCGAAAAACTCCGCGCCGAACTGGTTGAACTGGCGGAGGCGTCCCTTCTGGGGCCTTTCCGCGCGGAACATGGGACCGCTGTAGCAGAATTTGCACGAGGAAAGGCGGTTGTATTCCCCGTTTTCCACGTAGGCGCGGACAACAGAGGCGGTGCCTTCGGGGCGGAGGGTGAGGCTGCGGTTTCCCCGGTCCTCGAAGGTGAACATTTCCTTTGATACGATATCGGTCTCGTCCCCCAGTCCACGGGAAAACACTTC
>JAKQCH010000200.1 GCA_029573825.1 Spirochaetota bacterium
ACGTCACTGCCGGCATCGGATTCCGTGAGGCACATGGTGCCGCCCCATCTCCCCGACACCATATTGCCGAGGTACAGCTTCTTCAGCTCTTTCGACGCGCCGAAGTTGATAAGATTTGCCGCACCTACAGAGAGGGTCACATGCATGGTGAAGGCAAGGCTCGCCGCGAAGAAATATTCAAGAATGCAGCGGTACAGCACCTCCGGCATTCCGGAACCTCCCCATTCAGGATCAACCGCAAGCCCCGCAAAACACGCTTCATTGAAAACAGCCATCGCCTCCCGGAACTCCGGCGGGGACGTTACCGTTTGAGTCTCCGGGTCATACTTCGCGCCGCCGCTTTTATCCGCCGCCATGTTGACCGGGTACACTTTCTCAACGGCAATTTTCTCCGCGAGTTCAATTGTCGACTCGAACATGTCGCGGTCAAACATCGAGAACTTCCCAAATTCACAGAGCCGTTCAATATCAAGCATCTCAAAAAGTATAAACCTGACATCGCATGAGTCCACAAGTGGATTAAGCGCCATAACTACTCCCCCCCTCCTTATTTTCCCTGATAATCCGCTTTCCGTTTTTCCAGAAATGCTTTCATTCCTTCTTTCTGATCAGCTGTTAAAAACAGTTCAGCCCATGCCGTCTGTTCATGTGCAATACCCTCCCGCAGCCCCGCGTTCATGCCGAGGTTGATAACGCCCTTGGCACATGCAAGGGCAACGGGAGGACGGGTCGCCAGCGTTGCAGCCATTTTCAAGGCCTCCACAACCGGATCACCCGTAACGACACGGCTGCACAGGCCGTACTGCAGCGCGGTGTCCGCATCGATGGTCTCGCCGAGATAAATCATCTCCCTCGCCCTCCCCACTCCGACAAGACGCGGGAGGCGCTGCGTTCCTCCGGCACCGGGAAAAATACCCAGCTTGATTTCGGGAAATCCCATCTTTGCGTTCTTCCCGCAAATCCTGAAATCACACGCCAGGGCAAGCTCCATTCCACCGCCAAGCGCAAATCCCGATATTGCCGCGATAACAGGCACCGGAAGTGCCTCAAGTTCATTGAATACATCGTTGAAACAGAACGCCTCCGCTTCAGCAGGGGCCAGGTCCACCATCGGTGCAACATCGGCCCCCGCGGCAAAGTTTCCATCACCCCCCGAAATGATCAGCACTCTTGCGAAGCCTTCACGTACAATCTTCCCGACAGCGTGCCCCAGTTCGTCCACAAGAGAACGGTTCAGCGCGTTCAACACCTCCGGCCGGTGAAGCACAACATGTGCGATATTTCCTTTTTGATGCACCAGAATGTTTTTATATTCCATGTCTCATCTCCTGCGTCATGTACGCACCTTATTCATCCTGCTTTTTTCGAATACAAACGGTCAAAAGCATGTTAATGAACGACCATTAATATGGATAGCAAAAGAAATCCTTTCCAGATACAGCCATATTCAAAAAATGTATATGCAGTATCATTTTTTTCCCGCACCAATGCCGTTCATCGTAAAATTAAAAATAAAATCGACGATATCATCCACCTTGTATTTTCCTTTCGGTGAGTACCAGATTCTCGACCGCGCAATAATTGATGCAATGCTGAACACCGCGATCTTCTCATCGACAGGAGCAAAAACTCCCTTGCGGACACCCCTGCTGATAATCGCCTCGCCGATAGCGTCGTATTCGTCTCTGAGCCTGATGATCTTTTTTCTGTTCTCCGCTGAAAGGTTTTTCAGCCCCACATCGAAGAGGAGCTTTGAGGAACTCTTTTCGCCGAGGGTAAGGGTGACATGGTTTTTTACAAAAAAGCGGAGCGCCTCAACAGGATCAGCTTCCCCGTCGTCCTTCAGATGGCGGACGGGAGTGACAATTTCAACCATTTCCTGGAGCAGGTTCTCAAAGAGAATTGATTCCTTGCATTCAAAGAAATTGTAGATGTTCGCGGGCCTGAATCCGCAGGCGTTCGCGATGTCTTTCATGCTTGTTTCCGCATACCCCTTATCCCAGAACAGCCGGTTTGACTGCTGAAGGATCAGTTCCCGCTGTGTACCGTTCTTTTTTCTTTCACTCATAGTTTCGTTCCTGAAAAGTTTCACCGTGTTCAGATAGCCCGGCCCATGCGTAACGCATTCTGTCCGTAGACTTTTTAGTTAATGAACAACCATTAACTAACAACAGACCATCTGTCAACTTTTTTCCCTTAAATTACATTTTTTTATCAATTCCAGTCACAGGCTTCCGCCAGGGTCCTGAAAAGCTTTCTGTAGCGCACTGCCCTGTGAAGGATTGTTCGCGCTTCCCGTATTTCATTTTCATTAAAACCGCGATCACGGATAGAGCGTCCCTTATTACCCGGGTCAGGCAGGGAAACCGTATCGAACCGTATCAGCCGGTTTCCCGCAAAATACATGCGTTTTTCACTGCCGCCTCCCACACCCTCTTCTTTGTGGAAAAAGAACACCGGACGCTCCTTCCCGTCATAAAGGTATTCCACAGTATACTGCGCAGAAGCGGAGATGTTCCATGATACCGTCACCTTGTGGAGATGCCGCCTGAAAAGATACGGGTCCTCACGGGGGTTGGCCTGCTCGGCGCTCAGGGTGAACCTTATTTTCTTTGTCTGAGGTCCCGTCGCGGGGAGTACGCTGTTCAGGGTTACACTGTAATTATGGCGTTCACACCCTTCCCCGCAATCCTTCTTCCGGGCATCTTCGTAGAGCGCCCTGATCCTGGTAATATCAGGATTCTCCGTTGCAGCTGTTGCTCCTGTTATCGCCACGGTCAGGCACAGCGCGGTTATTATCATCCTGAGCATCATCGTACCTCCATCGCATCTTTATATAGTAGCGGCTGTCATTGCCGGAATGCGGCAGTTTTCATGGTATCATATTTTTGGGGTTGATACAATTCCATGAGGCAACACGCACCTGTGGGGTAAGCATTAAATTTTATCAACCCCCGAATTCCGTGCGCCGTTGCTGCCATCAATTTTACCGTACATTTCTTCTGCTCATAACGCAACCGAAATCTTCACTGTCTCTTCATTTTGTGTTGACATTTATCACTAATAGACCATGTAATATTACAATATTATACATAAGGAGAACTCCAATGAGATACAGTATCATTACTCTGTTATGCGCTGTAATAATAACTGCGGGCTGTTCCTCGGTATCAATAAATAACACTGAAAAACATGTATCAGAAACCATGCTTGAGCAGCAAATCGGCCTGATTTCGATTGAATTTCAAGATCCCGGAGACACATACTTCAACTTCATTATGAAAAACACCAGGGAAGGGATCATTGAGGACAGCACGAAGTCCCTTGCGGAGAAAAATAAAATCATTGCGGGTCTGCAGGACTTCAACTACATCAGCAACAGATATTTCCTCTTCCGCATACGTCATACCAAACCTGTACACCGTGAAAAGGGAGCGGCGAAATTCACCTTCGTGGATGCTGTTGGTAGCGATGTCATAGCAAAGATGGTTGATACCACTGTCAAATGGTCAGGCGACGGTACAATGTATGAGCAGTGTTTCATTTTTAAAACAGTCAGGCCCGTAACAGCTGAAAGCTTCAGCAAAAACCAGCTGCCTCTCACCTTTACTGCACAGTTTATGGGTACGCAAAAAATGGTATATACCGTTACACCGTAATGATCAAAAAATCTAAAAGCATAAGCACTCCCGCGCACCGTTGGCTGGTTACGCCGGAGCTGTAAATTCGTTTAAATAATTTCCATTATCCGCCATTATTAAAAAACCGGAGGGTCGGCATGTATACCGCCCCTCCCGAGTTAACGCACATCCTGTCAGAACCCCAGACGGGCGCCGGCATATATGGTGAGAGGCTTTGCAGGACCATAGAGATATCCCGCCGGCCTGTCAGCTCCCAGAGGAAGGTCGTCCTGATATGCATCGGTGATGTTATCAACACCGGTGAACACAGTAACATAACGCTGGTTGTCGATATTGTATTTGTATTCAATCCGTGTATTCAGCACAACAAATGTATCAGTTTCCCTGAGTTCAGTTGTTGTCCCCTCATACACAACATACTGCTTTCCCATGTACTGGCATGAGAACGCAAACTGGAACCCGTTCCAGAAGAGCTGGAGCATGGAAAATCCGTACAACTCCGGCACTTTCGGCACTTCATTGAAACTGCCGTTATCATAGGACTCATCATTCTCATACTCCGCGACCTGATAGGTCCACCCGGAAGAAAGCTTCAGGAGACTGCCGTAGGAAACATTAAGTTGCAGGTTCCCGCCATAGTATTTCGTGGTACCGTCCGCGTTACTGCGTGTGTAATAGGTGTTGGAACCAACAGTGTTTCCATTTTCATAATCAATTGACATCGCGTCTTCAATTGCGGTGTAAAATCCGCCCAGTATCAATTCCATGGCAAGCTGTCCCATGTGGGTATCGACGCTCACATCGGAAGAATAACTGACGGAGTGTTCCGCATCAAGATTGTCGGCGTTCACAATCAGGTGATTGGTGGTGCCGCCGCCTGCGAGAGAAATTTCAATGTGAAAATCCTCATCGAAGACCTGGGGCGCTTTGAACCCCGTGGCGACAGTGTTACGCCACCTGATGTGAGGCGTAAACTTGAAAATCAGGCTTGCCCGTGGACTGAATTCCCAATCGTCAAGGGCGCTGTGCTTGTCACCCCGAACCCCGGCAACAATCTCGAGAAGGCGCATGTCCCAGTCGTACTGGGCATAAAGACCGATATTGTCATAATTTTCATTAAGCTCACGGTTCATGCCGGGATTGGAATCGGTAAGTTTGTCGCTTGTGTACTCAGCGCCGACCGTGAACGTGTGACCCGCAACGGGAATAACGTTTACCACCATTCCTGACACATGGAATTCATTCTCTGTGTTCCCGTACAGGTTGGTGTCCTCTGAAAGAATGTCATTCCCCGCCGGACCGTAATACGTGTGACGCTTTGTGCCGGCATAGGCATAGTAGAGCGTGTAATTCAGCATATTTGAGACCTCATGATCCAGGCGCACTTCCGCAGTGTCCCTGTTGGTTTCAATAGCCTCGGCAATGTTTACCTCGGGTGCGAAGGGTTCACTTGCAAGAGCATTACCGCCGCGCCTGTCAGTGTGAAATGTGGCCCCGGCAAAGGAGAGCTCCATTCCGGGAATGATAGTGATAAAACCATTCGCTCCCATGGACTTGTTGAGGTCCTCCGGAAGGTCGGAATAGTCGTCATCATTGGCGTCCCACGCATTGCGGTCACTCTTGGACCCCCACATCGCAATACCGGCCTTTCCGTTGTCCGACACCACTGACATGTTGCCAGACACGGTATGCATCCCCACAACATCGCGGTTGCCGTCAACATTGCCGGCGATCCAGTCGTACCGGAACCCCACACTGCCTTCGTTTTTTGTGGGCTTTTTCCTGATAACATTCACCACGCCCCCGATGGCGCCGCTGCCGTAGAGGGCTGATCCGCCGCCACGCACAATCTCGACCCGCTCTATCATTTCCGCGGGCATCTGCTGAAGCAGGTACACACCGGCAAGGGACGATACCGTACCAATACCATCAAACAATATCTGAGTGTAATTGCCGTCCAGACCGTTCAGCCGCACGGTATTTACCGCACAGTTTTGACAGTTGTTCTCCACAAGCACACCCAGCTCGTTGTTCAGCGCATCAAAGAGGTTTGTCGCAGCCTTCGCTTCAATTTTTGACCGGTCAATAACCTCGGTCCTCACCGGTGACAGCTGCAGCACCTTTTTTGACCGTGTACCGGTAACAACTATATTCGCCTCTTTGATCGAATCTTTCTTAGCGCTCCGGCCTGAATCATTAATTTCAACATCGAAACCCTCTGAATAACCCTGCGCCGACATGCCAAGAACAGCAACCACCGCAAGAATTCGTAAAACTTTATATTTCATACATCCTCCGAACTTTTTAATTATTTTTTACACCGGCATATAAAAGAAAGAAATACCGGAGGCGCACGTATCTGCCAGAATGACACCACTTCTGCAGGTTCAACTGAAGAAACGAGATCAAATAAAATAAAAATAGTAATTATCCCGCAGACTATCTTCTCCGGGGCCGCTATTGACACACAGGAAAGAAGCGAATATACGATGCAGTATATATCATATTCAATGCCCACATGGGGATCAAAAACCTCTTTCGGCAGCATTACATACATTGAGGATACGAGTATAAAAAGGATAATCATTACCCGCACTTCAGATGAAAACCTGTTGTCCTTTTGCAATTTCATTGTTGATATTATGTTTGTATAACTATATTAGTCCAGTCTATCTCTTTATCTAAAAAAAATTTACTGCAGAAAAAAATCCATTTTTAATTTCACGATAAGTTCATCGTCAGGAATACCGCCGGGGAAAGCCCTGAAAGGCAATGCCCGCTTTATGCTGTCCACTGACGCCTTTGTCAGCGCGCTATACCTGCTCTGCTGCAGGATGCTGACTTTTTTCACCTGTCCCGATTTCAGAATATACAGCTGCAGCACAATCCGCCCCTCATGGCCTTTTTTTTGTTCAGAGAGGGGGTAAATTTTTGCCTGTTCAATTTTCGTTACTATATATCTGAAATACCTGTTCCGTATATCTTCAACGGAAAGTTTATTTGAATCCTCATCGACAGATATTTTTTTTGCCTCCTCTTCCTGAAGCGCTTTCGGAAGTTCAGACACTCGCCTGACATCATAGCGGACAACGTTCGGGGCATCCGCTGATATCAGATCATCATTGTCGTGAAACGATATTCCGGAAATCAGGATACCCAGCAGCACAAGACACACCACAAACATCTGCACCGGAAATAAAAGCTTCCCGTTTTCAACAGATTGGTACAGTCTGGTCAATGAGACACTCATATATCGCATTCCTTTTCCACGACCCGCTATCTCGTGTGCTCAACAGAAAAACTGGTGGCGCCGGCAATCTTCGAGATATCAAGTATTTCAACAAAGGTATTGTAGCTGATGCGTTTATCAGCCTTGAAAATCACATCAAACTTATTCAGCCTGAGCATTTTTTCCTGCAGCGCGACCTGAAGGTCCTTCTTTAATACCGGCGATTTATTTATGTAGATAGTTTCGTTTTGATCGACGGTCACCACAAGGTCCACCTTTTCCAGCTTCTGATGGGACATCGCCTTCGGCAGGTCCATTCTGATTATGGGCTCAATAAAATTCGAGCTGATCATAAAAAATACCAGGAGGAGGAAAATGATATCCACAAGGGGCGTAATTTCAATGTGGGGACGGGACCTTTTTTTTCTGATAAAATCCATCAGCAAACCTCGTCTTTCACAATTTCCTCAATATCGGTTTCGTGGGTAAACAGTTCATCCTTCTTCTCTCCCGCTGTTCCTTCACACGGGCGCCCCCTGTCCGGGCATCCGCTGAACAAAACCTCATTCATATAGGTGATGGTATAGCTCATCCTGTTCACACGGCCGGCGACTATTTTTTCGAAGTAAAGATATGCGAGCTGCGTCGGAATTGCCACGGTAAGCCCTGCAGCGGTTGTCAGCATTGCCTCCCATATACCTCCCGCAAGGGCCGCCACATCAACCTGCCCTCCCATCTGTGAAATAACATTAAAGGAGGCGATAATACCCGTCACCGTCCCCAGGAGCCCCAGAAGGGGCGACACATGACTGATTGCCGAAAGTCCCTGGAAATATCTTTCCATCTTTTCAATTTCCTCGGACCCCGTTCTCCGCAGCGCTTCTTCACGGCTCCGTGTTCCGGTAGTAATATTTTCGGAGAAGACTTTTACCGTTTTCACATACTGGCTACGGTTCCACCGAAGCACCGAAAATCTCTCCATTAATCTCTTCAGGAAAAATCCCTCTTTTGAACCGGATACATTTTTCTCAATATCAATATCATGTATTACTGCGGTTTTAAGCTTCTCAATAAGACCGTTCTTAAAAATTTCATAATTGATTCCGGTGCAATAGAAATAGATGCCCCGCTCAATAATTATCGCGGCCGACACAAATGCACACGCAATAATCGGCCACATTACCGGCCCGCCCTTTGCAATAAGATCCAGCATGGACAACCTCCATGATTAATTTTGCTATAACAGTGTTGTACTGCACACGAAACCTATAACTTTATCCATAAAAGTCACACCCGTGCGACATCAACTGATAAATACAATGTTAAATTACAGTAAGCAATTCTTATGAGAAAAAACGAGTATTTAGACGAGGAAAGGAGGAGCGCGTTTGGAAAAACAACCATATATCTGCTCAGATAACATGAGCTCGATAAATGCCTGTATGTCTTCAGTTACTATATCGAAAGAAAAAATGTCATTGAATAAATCACATTCTTCACCTAACGCAAAGAGCGACTTACAGAAAATGTCAACCTGAACACCGACATGAGGGTCATAGACTTCCTTTGCCACACCAAACGTCATGCATGAAAAAAGGAGCAGTGCTATTGAAATGTATAGTATATATGATTTAGTAAATTTCTGCATTGTAGCGCTTTTTCTTCAGTGATC
>JAKQCH010000220.1 GCA_029573825.1 Spirochaetota bacterium
GCATTCGCGATGCTCCGCGGCCAGGGAATAATGGATAAGCGTGACGGATCGCTTTATAAAAATACTCTCGCAACCTTCAGCCATACGCATCCATTCTCGTACAACGCGATGTGGATGAAGCACTGTATTGAGTAAAACCGCCATGTTTCAAAGTACTACATACTGCGGCATCACCATCCACTTTCCGGAGATGTTGCAGTAAATCATGTAAAGAGGCACCGATGTCAAAAACAATATCCATTGCGGCGGTATCGCAACAATCACCGTTCGGCGGCATCGAGCACAATATTGAAACCACACGAAGATGGGCACAATCCGCAAAAGAAAAGGGTGCCGATATAGTCTGCTTTCCCGAACTCAGCATCTCCGGGTATTCTCTGTCCCATGACAATGATGCAATCGCAGAAACTGTTCCAGGCCCGATTTCCGGGATGATAACTCAGATCGCAAAGGATATCGACATCTGCATACTGGCTGGTCTTGTGGAAAAAACCGGCAGCGGTCTTGCCATTACCCAGATTGCGGTCAGCCCTGAGGGCATGCTTGGGAAATACCGGAAAATCCACCTTTCACCGCCGGAAAAGAAATATTTTGTTCCGGGCTCTGATTTTCCCGTGATGGAATACAGGGGTGTTACCTTCGGTATCGGACTTTGTTTTGACGCTCATTTCCCGGAAGTGAGCACAATATATGCGTTACGGGGAGCTGATATTATCTTTTTCCCGCATGCCTCACCGCGGCCGGAAACAGCACATGAAAAACGTGATCGCTGGCTGCGCTATCTCCCCGCCCGCTCCTACGACAACAGTGTGTATGTCGTTGCGTGCAACCAGGTTGGAGACACCATGAACGGAAACCAGTTCAGAGCGGTTAATCTCATTATCGGGTTAAAAGGTGAAATTATTGCGGAGTCTTTCGGGAACAGAGAAGAAATGATCATCTCGGAACTGAACTGTGACGAGATACAAAAAATTCGTGAATCAAGGATGGGGCATTTCCTGAGCAACCGATCTCCCTGGAATTATTCTGATATTACAAAAATTACTTCCTGATCATTCCGCTACGACAATTATTTTTTATTATATTAAAACCATTTAAGAACTCGACATCCAGCGGGTTATTATGTTAAATATGGATATATCAGTAGTAATATTTTTTATTTATTTATGTAGTTTTTAAAAAAAAGCTTGATAAAAACAGCACAAAATGATTATTGTTCATCTAATGAATATGGTTCATTCTGCGTTGCATCGATCAATCATTTATGGAGGAAAATAATTATGGCAAATATTGAAATTGGCGGCACACAATATCTTGTTGACGAAGACGGATTTCTTCAGGAACCGGAAAAGTGGAATGAAGAAGTTGCTCATGCCATGGCAAAAATGGAAGGAATTGAAGAATTAACCGATAACCACTGGAAAGTAATGAATTATTTGAGGAATTATTTCCTTGATAACGGAATTGCTCCGATGGTCCGGAAAGTGACAAAAGAAACCGGCATAGATCTTAAAGAAATTTATAATCTTTTCCCCCAGGGACCTGCCAACTCGGCATGTAAATGGGCAGGACTTCCTAAACCAACCGGTTGTGTATAATTCTCATTTATTCAATGGAACTTTTCACAGTATAGCATATACTACCTGCAAAACTGTATAGTAGTTATTTCCTATAGCTTATCGTTACTTCCCACAACATGATGTCAGAATATGACATCATGTTTTTTTGTGGAAAACAAAGTGGGCGACCAATGTATATGTCGCCCACTTTGTTTGTGTACTGTCCTCTTTCGTCTATACAATTATAACCACGACTGTTTTACATGACAAATCTTTGTATGTAAAATTAGTCGAGATCGTCATGACATAGCTCAAACCATATTGTGTCACCACAACCGGATGTAAAAAACAATACTATCTGCCCGGATCACTACTTTTTCAGCGTAATGTATGAACCATTGAGATATAGATATTCGATCTTCCCTTCTGTCGCCAATTCACCAATCGCTTTGTCGACCATTCTCTTTTCTTCATCAAGTGCTTTGGCAACATCACGGTTCTTCGTCTTGTCCACTGTCTTCAGGTGATCCAGTATTTTCTGTTTTAACTCATCCGATGTAATATCACTCATCGCATCCTCCTTTACCATCTAAATTGTGTTGTGGATCTCAGGGTATCCATTGCACCGGAAAAATCATCAATGTGCTGTTCGGTGAACTGAATACCTGTTAAAGAAAAGAACCTCTCCCACCCTACTCTTTCAATCCACTCACCCATACGTTCGTATTTTCGCGAGTTTTTTGCATACACTTCAACTATATTTTTTAGAACAGAAGTTACTTCCGGCCAACGGGGAGGATTGTTGGGAATAAAAGGAACCGCCAGTTTTGAAAACATCGGCGCCTTTCGGGCATTTGAAACCTTCCCGCCGACATAAATTGCCACACCGTCACCTACCGGGTCCGCAAGAGGCATCGCGGGACATACCGTGTAACAGTTCCCGCAATACATACAGCGCTCTTCCTTTAATTCAAGTCCATTGATGTTCTTGTCAGGATGGCGATGTATCGCTCCCGTTGGACATGAAGCAATTGTGGAGGGTATTTCACATACCGCTGAAAGCTTGCTGTTATCAATTTTCGGCGGTTTTGTGTGAATGCCGACAATTGCGAGATCTGAACAATGCACCGCACCGCACATATTAATACAGCATGCCACTGCGATTCTCAATTTCGCATGAAGCTTGAATTCAGTAAAATATTCAATGAGTTCATCCATAATCGCCTTAACAAGTCCCGATGCATCGGTTGCGGAACTGTGACAATGTATCCAGCCCTGTGTATGAACGATATTGGAAATGCAGTCACCAATACCCCCAATCGGAAGACCAAGTTTTTTTATGTCTTCGATCATAGGCTCAACATTTTCTTTCTTTGAAACAAGCAGTTCAACATTTGATCGGCTTGTAAATCTTAAAAATCCGTCACAGTATTTATCAGCGACATCACATATATCACGAATAAAATCTATACTCACCAACCGGGGTGATCCGACACGCACCGTATACAACTCGCTGCCGGATTCAGCGACATGCTTCATGAGACCCGGCTTCAGAATTTCATGATGCTGCCATTTCCCGTAATTCTCTTTAATAATATCCGGAAGCATCATACGAAAATCCGGAGGTCCAATATCTGTTTTTTTCATTATCAGTCTCCCTGTATAATAATAGATTTAGAAGAATACAAAAGGATTTGTTCTCGGATGTTTAACCATTTGTGGAACCGGTTTCAGGTCTACCCCTTTCAGAAATTCCTTAAAACCCCTGCGGCCGATCGTTTCTGCAACCCGCTCCCGGTTTCGGCCGTGCTCATCCCACCAGTCCCATATTTTAAACAGAAGATCCTTTATTTCTGTATATGGCGGTTCAATTTTCATAAAAGGAACAAGAACAAAGGAAAGGAACGCTCCTTTCAGAATCGGGGCTTTTCCGCCGACCAGTATTGTGGCTCCCCGGTCCTTACCGATTTTTATTGCCTTACTCATCTTATTTATACAGTGCATACATCGCACGCAGTCTTCCGGCTGAACATGGAGTTCTCCATTTGACTCATCATAGGTAAGAGCGGAGCCAGGACAGTTGGCAACGATATCCTTTTGGATATTCATGCCTTTTTCCGCATATACCTTCACTTCTTCCTGATTAATACTGAGGCTGTCCCGCCATGTTCCAATAATGGTAAAATCCGCACGGGCAATAGCCGCAACACAGTCATTGGGACAAGCAGAAGCCTTGATTTTAAACTTGTACGGCCATCTCGGCCTGTGCAGTTCGTCCTGAAATGATTGCGTAAGATCGTAAATCAAATCCAGTGAATCAAAACATGCCCACTCACATCGTGCAGGACCAACGCATCCCGAAGGACTGCGCAACACCGAACCGGAACCGCCGAGATCAAATCCATGCTCAATGTATTCATCAAAAGCCGGCTGGAGATTTTCCGTTTTCGTTCCCAGCAGAATAATGTCACCGGTTGATCCATGAAAATTTGTAAGACCGCTTCCATGTTTTTCCCAGATATCACACACTGTACGCAGTGATTTCGTGTTATAGAACCATCCTGATGGATGATTTATACGCATTGTATGGAACTGTTCTGCATTAGGAAACTGCTCCGGAACGTCTGAGTACCTCCCGATAACACCGCCGCCATACCCAGTTACGCCAACAATTCCACCATGTTTCCAGTGTGTAATTTTGTCTTTATAAGACAATTCAACCACACCAACAAGGTCCTCCGCCGCTTTGTTCTTTTTCGCGGCACGTTTCATTTCTTTTACAAAGCTCGGCCATGGACCTTTTTCAAGATCATCAAGCATCGGAGTATCACCAGCCATATCTACCTCTCTATCAATTAAATTTTTTCGGGACACTGAAATAATCCCGTGAATATATACTTCATACGTAAATGTTTTACCCTTACATGGTGCTATTCTAAAATCAGGCTGCCCTGATCATGGCAAAGAGTGCAGGTATCACCCCCCTCTGTTTTTGCTGATTCTTTATCATGACACTGAAAACAGCGTACATGAAGCGCTTCTTTATATCCTCGTGCATTTTTATAATACCCGATGTCACGGGTATATTCTTTATGGCACGTTCTACATGAAACCACATTGTCTTTTGATTTATCGCCCGTATGGCATTTCACACAAGCCCCGCTTTTCATTCCCCGCGATATATGATAATCTCTGTTAAATCTATTTATATGATAATCATGGTTGAATACTGATGATACTCTATCCATACTCCGGTGACATTTCGCGCAAGAAACCGGACTGTCGTCAGGCATGGTAATATGATGGCATTGAACACATCCCTTCCCCTTTTCACCGGTCCGCTGGATATGATTTTTATGCGAGAACATAACGAAACGGCCGTCTCTGTTGCCATCTATCTTCAGCGTATCAACCCCGGCCGGTTCAGACACATTTTCGCTGAAGAGCATCACTTCATCAGTGTAATGAGAAACAATCACAAATGCTGTTATTACTATAATGATAAATGATACTCCCGCGAAGACCGAACCTGAACGGGAACCGTTTCGGAACAACATGAACATGCCTCCCGGGCTATTGCCGTCAGCGCTTTTCATTATTTTCTTTTTATTATTGTTTTCCTTCATATCTCAATCTGCTCATTGCCGAATATTTTTTTATTCACTCTTCTCCCGCCATTATACGGGAAACTCCATCCTGTTAATGTAACAACTCTGACAATCGGATATATAAAAGCATGGGATAAACGAGTGTATGGAATTAACAACAGGAGAAGATTTCCGGCGAGAACATGCCAGATCATCATCCCGGTGTAGGATATAGGATTATAGGCTGTTGAGGCAATATATCCGCTCCCGAAAATAAATATTATATGTATCATCAGGAAGTAGCTTGGATACGAACTGATAAACCTTCCTGACTCTGTTCCGATACGATACAATAATAAAAGTATCCCCGTTATAATTGTTGCCAAAGTCAGTATATCTGCGATATCTCCGGGTAAATGATGCCACCGCATTCCAGTTCCATTCTCCCATAGATTAATATGTTCCATGAGAAACAGCGGTACTGCGATAAGACCTACATGAAAGATAATGGATATAATACTGAATATTCTCGCTGTATTAAACAGGCGCGTGAATGAAAAACTCCATGAAAACAACTCCCGGTATGTCTCACCTTGCCCGAATTCTCTGCCCGCAGAACTTCTTATGGAAGCAGAAATATTGAGCGCCATAATGATTAAAAGCCTCAGTATCCCCAACACCATAAACGTAAAACAGAATACGAACATCGGGCCCCGTACAAAGAGAAGTATCTCATTCATTCGATCCACCTCGCTTCATCTCTATCGCCTTGAAAATCAGATCATGGAGTCCCGCGTGCTGCATCGGAAGTTTATGGTGTAAAATAAGTTCACCAAACTGTTTTTTACAATTTGCACATGGAGTAATAACGATATCAGCATTTGTTTTTATCATTTGCTCCACCTTCTTTTTGCCCGCAATCGTCATCCGGTACGGTTTCAGTTCATTTACGACCACAGTACCTCCTCCACCACCGCAACAGTAATTGTCATTTCCATGAGGGGTCATTTCTACAAAATCTTTAATAAATGACCGTATGATAGCACGCGGCTGCTCGACGATACGACCGTTTCGGGCGATATTACAGGGATCATGATAGGTAACTCTTTCTTTAATAACGGAGTCATCAAGATGGATCTTTTTTTCTTCAATGAATTTCTGTGTCAATTCAAGAATGTGAACAACAGGGAATTCATTTTTCTCGGAGAACGCGGGAATAAATTTCCAGGCGCTCATATATGCATGGCCGCACTCACCAATTAATATTTTCTTGCCATTTAATTTGCGTACTTCCTCAACCATATTCATCGCAATCTCTTCAAGGTGTCCATCGTCATAAAAAAGACCGTAGTTTATTGCGTCATAATTTCCTGACGCAAGAGTCCAGCTTGCACCGGCTTCGTGCATTACGCAGGCGATTCCCATCAGCGTTTCTGCCTCAACCAGATAATCACTTACCGGTGCAAAAAAAACATATTCAGCGTCCTGCACATCAATAGGGAACGTGACTTTAACGCCCTTAATTTCTTCAATTTCCTCCTCAAGAAATTCAAGGTTGTCACGAAGCGCTTTCAGCGGTATTGCTGAGGTGTTTCGCGTCTCTCCCTGCAGTTGCTCACGTACAGAAACCTGGAGGTTCTTGGGAACAATCCCCATTTTTGAGAGTATATATCGACCCAGACGGACAACCAGCCGGTGATCAATGCCGAAAGGACAATACCGCGTGCACCGCCCACACATCGTGCAGTGATAATACGACTCTAATATCTGATCAATTTCCATATCAGTTACTTTCGTCCCGCCAAATATGCTGCTCTTTATACGGCCCCACAGCGTAAAATTGCGGCGATATATATTCAGCAGCAAAGAACTACGGTAACAGGGAATGTCACGGGGATCTTTTGATGCCGAATACAGCATACATTCACTCGCGCAACGGGAACAGTGCATTGTTATTCTTGAATAGGTATCAAGGACTGGTCCATAATTTGACGATGCGAGGACAGCTTCAAATATCCGCATGAATTCATCGGTCCTTTTATATTCAAGAGGATTTTCACTTGAAAATGGATATTTTTTATTATCACTCATTTTACCGTCTTTTTTTTCATTTATAGTATTCATTGTGTCTGCGCTCAGTTGCCATTTGATATTCGTATTGAAATAACCATTTTATACAATGCCGTTAGCAGCATAAATCCAATTGCAAATATACTTACCGCAATTGCAGATTCTGGAAGTGTCGGGATGTATTCTGTCACTGTTTCAAACGGCGTTGGGACGAATCCTCCCACAACCAGTCCCAGACCTTTATCGAGCCACACGGAAAGGAATACCGCAATAAGAGAGATCAATAATAATAACGTATTATTCATTTTCATCTGCAGCAGCAATCCAGCCAAACCCGCGACACCAAGGACAATAGAAATCCTCATAAACCATACGAGGGAGCTTTTTCCGTCAAGGCCGAAGAAAAGATAGTCAAGTGCGTGGTGATGGGACGGAATACCGCTGTAATATGCGGTGAAAAATTCAAGGGCTATGAAAAAAAGATTTATTACAAGTGCATAGACCACAATTTTCGCAAGGGACTTCAGGGCGGCAATTCCGGGATCGAATGCCGTAAACTTCCGCACAATAAGGCACAGAATTATGAGAAGCGACGGCCCTGAGGCAAATGCAGAGGCAATAAAACGGGCACCAAGAATTGACGCAAGCCACAGCGGACGTCCGGGGAGTCCCGCATAGAGAAATGCGGTGACCGTATGAATACTGATCGCCCACGGAATCGACAGATATATCAACGGTTTTGTCCATTGCGGGACCGGAATTCCTTTGTATTCCGCGCTTAATGCGGTCCAGGCAATGATAATATTGAGCACCAGATACCCGAGCAGTGCAACGGTATCCCAGAACATCAATGAATGGGGAGACGGATACAGAAGAACATTAAATATCCTGAAAGGCTGCCCCATATCTGCGAATATAAACAAAAGGCACATAACAACTGCTGAAACCGCAAGGAATTCACCCAGAATTACGATCCTGCCGAATTGTTTCACATCGTGAAGATAATAGGGTATCACAACAACAACAGCTGAAGCGGCAACACCAACCAGAAACGTAAACTGTGAAATATACAGTCCCCATGAAACATCCCTGCTCAGCCCGGTAATCACCAGACCATCCAGTATCTGACGTGTATAAAAAAACAGACCCGGCACCATCAGTACCAGAAGGCATCCGAGCAGCAGCCAGTACTGCCGCTTTCCAGTTAATATTTTTTCAAGCATTGAATCCTCATACCAAATAATATATTTCAGGATTTGTTCCGAGCTCAGCTTTCCGCCTGAGAACATATTTACCCGCCAGGGCTCTCCGGATATCCGATTCGGGATCAGCTACATTCCCGAACAGAATGGCTCCTTCGGAACAGGCCTCGACACAGAGAGGCATTTCCCCGACATCAATCCGCTCAGCGCAAAAATTGCACTTTTCCACAACGCCCTTTGTCCGGACAGGGTACTCCACTCTGATGTCATTCCCCGATAAAATCTTCCGCGGGTCTTTCCAGTTGAAGCTCCGTGACCCATAGGGACAAGCGGCCATGCAATACCTGCACCCGATGCACCGGTGATGGTCCATCATCACGATGCCGTCAGCACGCTTCCATGTCGCGCCGACAGGACAGACCCTGACGCAGGGGGGATTATCGCATTGGTTACACGCGACAATCACCTTTTGTGACCTCACCGCCACATCCATATACTCGCTGGTGTGCTCAGGAAATACATTTCCGAAATCAGCTTTCCATATCCATTTTATTTCGCGTCGTATATCATCTATTGCCGGTACGTTGTGCCCTTTGTGACATGCTGTCATACATGCACTGCAGTCAGGCTTTCCCGCACATTTCTTCACATCGATCAACATGGCCCATTTCGTCTGCGCTGATGATTCGACCACCGCAGTAATTATATCATCACCTTTGAAAAGTGAATACAGCACTCCCCCGGCTATCAGTGAAGCTCCGGCGATTCCGGCTTTTTTCAGGAATTCTTTTCGATTAATTTGCATGAGCAGCTTCCTCCGGGAGATTATGGCAGTCCCAGCATGTCGGATTTACACTCAACCTTTCATGGCATCGGTCGCAGAAATTCTTCTTGTTGTTATGACATTTCATACATGAATTAGAAAGACTCTTATCATATTTAATAATGCCTGCGAAAACCTTCGATCGGTCACCATCCCGAATGACGCTGTCACGCCATTCATCAAGGAGCACCATGTGGTTTGAACGCATATATTCCTTCGGCATTACACAGTATTTGCTTTCAGTTTTCACCTCCGGATCCGGTATCACAGCCGAACCGTTCAGGCGGTCATACCACACAGGAAACGATAATACTATCATAAACAGCAGAATGCCCGGTATGATTTTTGTCCCGTCATACATCTGTATGTACCTCTTCAGATATAATCGATTCTCCCCTGAGATTTGTTACACGTGGCTTCTCTCCCTTCATTACAAGGGCATTCCCCAGCAATTCATGAACACCGCATACGGTGACATCCGGTACCCAGTAATCAAGCAATGTCGGCATTGTCGCCTTGTCTATCGCGCATATACAGGCAAGGGTGTTGACATCATGCTTTTCTTTTACGTGCCTGACAGCATTCGCCCGCGGCAGCCCCCCCCGCAAACGCATTTCCAGGTTTTCATCAGTCCCAAGGCCGGATCCGCTTCCGCAGCAGAAGGTCTGTTCCCGTATAGTGTTCTCAGGCATCTCATGAAAATTCCTGCAGGTATTTTTTATAATAATTCGCGGTTCCTCCAAAAGACCCATTGCCCTGGATGGATTACATGAATCATGATAGGTGACACGGCTCGTTTCATTTCTTGAAGGGTCCAGCGTTAGAACATTATTCTGAATTAAATCAGCGGTGAACTCGCAAATGTGCACCATCTTCGTGGATGCCGCATTGTGGAACATCGTCCCGGTGACAGGTGATTTCGGCACTTCCATAAAATCCGCAGGACCATTCATGGTGCTCATATACTGGTGCAATACACGCCACATGTGGCCGCACTCGCCTCCCAGTATCCACTTCACCCCGAGCCGCTTAGCTTCAGCATATATCTTGGAGTTGAGGCTTTTCATCACGTCATTTGAAAGAAACAGACCAAAATTTCCTCCTTCTGAAGCGTAGGCGCTGAGGGTATAATCCAGCCCGATCTCATGAAACAGCATCAGGTACCCGTAAAATGTAAAAATATGCGGTTCTGCAAAAACATCTGCAGATGGAATAATGAAAAGGACTTCAGCGCCTTTCCGGTTGAAGGTGGGATTAACCCTGATTCCGGTTATATCTTCAATTTCATCAACGGCAAATTCAACATTATCTTTTAACGTATGGGGCTGAATGCCCAGATGATTACCGGTCCGGAAACAGTTTGACGCAGGTTCAATAATCCAGTTGATATTGATCCCCACAAGATTCAGGAGCTCCCGTCCCATCATTGTAATTTCCGCGGTATCGATTCCGTACGGACAGTACACCGAACACCTGCGGCACTCAGTACACTGATAGAAATAATAAAACCACTCTTTCAGCACATCAATCGTGAGATCACGGGCGCCAACGGCGGCACCGAACAGTTTCCCCGATACCGTAAAATATCGCCGGTAAACAGAACGCATCAACTCGGCCCGCATAACGGGCATATTTTTGGGATCACCGGACCCGATATAATAATGACACTTGTCCGCACATGCTCCGCACCGGACACAGATATCCATAAAAAGCTTAAACGATCTGTACTTGCGCAGCCGCTCTTCAAAACCTTTCAGAATTATATCTTTCCAGTCGGCTGGCAGCTTCCAGTCTTCATCATGCGGCTGCCACTCACGGGGGTTAGGCTGCTGCAGGTACTTCACGTGCTTTTCGGTACCGGCATAACAATATGTTCCCTTTTTAAACTCCGCTGCAGGAGCAAGCCAGTTTTTAATACCAGCTTTATATTTAATCTTCAGCAATTCTGCTGGCGTCTGCTTGTCTTTCATATCAGTCCTTCTCCAGTTCATATCCGGCGGACTTCAGCTTGTCCCGAAATTCATCTTCCCATTCCTCATAGGTATGAACGGCAACAGCCTTGTTCCACGGGTTGATATGACGGCGCGCTCTGTTGTTATTTGCAAGATTCCTCGTGGGTGAAGAAAGATGCCCGGCATGTGCATCAGTTTGCTTAAAGGAAAGTACACTGCCAGAATGCAGATAAG
>JAKQCH010000226.1 GCA_029573825.1 Spirochaetota bacterium
TCGATGAAATAGCTGCTGAGCCCGAGGAAAGGGAAGCCGTCCCTGAATTGTCCGATGTCGAAATCGATGAAATTGCCGATTTCCCCGACGAAGCCCCTGCGGGTGAAATTTCCCTGGATGAGTTTGATGATCGTGTCGCACCGAAAAAGGCTGTTCCTACCGATGAAGGCGATGCACTTTCCACCCTTGACGAACTTGATGAACTGTCCGCCGGTGAGTCCGGTGAAGCCGGTGCCGGTGAAGATACCTTCGAAGGATTTGAAGATGTCCCGGAGATCGATGAAACACTGATGGAGGGGGACCTTTCCGGAAGCGCCTTTGATGAAGCCCCTGCAGGGGGAGCGGGAAGTGTCTCCTTTGATACCGGAATAGACGCGGATGTTCCTGACCTTTCTGACATCTCCCTTGAGGAAGTCGCGGATATTCCCGAAGCGGACATAAGTGAAATCCCGGATATTGATATCGGCGGACTGGAGGATTCGGGAGGCGGCGACTTCCAGGACACCGATCGTGAGATATCCCTTGATGACGACATGACCTCATCCGTTGAGGGGATTGAAGACTTTTCCGATGTTCAGATGGAGGAGCCCCTGGATATTACCATGCCGGAAGAGTCATCCGCAGGGGCGATGCTATCAGAATATGAAGATGACGGACTTGGCGCCCTTGGCGGTTTAGAAAAAGTCGATGAAGTTGTCCGGACAGAAGAGATCCCGGAAATTGAAGAAGATTTTGAAGAGCCGATTACCGGCGGGCCGGGACCAGATGCCGACGATGAGGGGGAAGGCGGTATTGAGCTTTCCGACAGGGAGCTGAAGAAGCTGAAAACCGCCATTATGCTCTTCCATCCCAACCTTCGTAAACAGATAACGGACACCATACTGAATGACCGCCTTTCATTGAAGGATACACGGCAGCTCATTGACCTGATAATCACCGGAAAGCCCGAAGAAAATATTCACAGGTTTCTTGAGAAAAAGCTGGGCCGGACTATCGATATAAGTGAAGAAGTACAAGAGCCGGGGCGAAAGGTTCTCACCTCAAGGCCCGAGTATACCAGGGTGGGGATGGAGCGGCAGAAAAAACTTCTGAAGCTCACAAAGATATTCGGTGCCGCGGCCCTCGGTGCGTTTCTCGTGACAATCCTTTCATATCAGTATATCTACAAGCCGGTGATGGCAAAGAAAAAAATTCAGGAAGGGGTCGCCCTGATCCGGCGTCCCGGGTTGCCCACCTACCAGAAACGAAGAGATTATGAACAGGCCGAGATACTATTTCAGCGCGTGCATCGGGATTATATAGAAAACTATATTCCCGGCTATAACGCCTATGCGCGGGCATATTTTGACGTGAAGGAATATGATTATTCCTATCAGAAGCTGAAAAGTGCATTCAAGTTTGAGCCGGGAAACATCGAGACCCTGAATAATTTCGGATATTTTTATTCCCGCATACCGGGAAAATATTATGAGCGTCACGGCACCGAGCTGATGCCGCCGGACCCGAATGCCAAAAAAACAGTTGTTGAACCGCCTCTTAATGTGGCGATACGATTCTATAAATATGCCCTGAATAAAGACCCGAAGAATGTGACCGCCCTCTATGGAATCGGCAATGCCTATATGTTTCAGGGTAGGTTTTTTGAAGCCAGGCAATATTTTGAAAACATTCTCAGGGTGGACAGGGACTCAATCGTAGGGTATTCCGGTCTCCTGAATCTGTTCATTGTACGTGATGATTTTGTTGAGGTGGTGACAACCCATACTGATCTCAAGGAACGGGACATGCTGGAAGACCTTGATTCGGCGCTCCTTGCAAAACTTGCCTGGTATTATATGGGGAAAAAACGGACGGACAATGAGAATGTCAGGGTGGACTACAGCCTCCAGTCGCGGAAGTATGTTGATATCAGCGACAATCCTTATCCTGTCGCCCAGTCTGTGCTCAATGTTCTCACAAGAAAGGATCCCGATTACCCGCCGCTGTATGTGCATAAGGCGCGTTTTGCCCGGGACCAGGGCAATTACAAGCTGATGCATGAATATATCAAGATGGGCCTTGACAAGGAGCCGAATTATTATGCAGCGCAGCACCTAATGGGAGTGTATCATTATCTCGTGAAGGAACCTGTCGACGCGTACAGTTCATTCAGAACGGCACTCAAGGCATACCAGTCTCCTCCTGACTTTGTGTTCAATGATTTTTACCAGGAGACGGAAACCATTGGCAACACCTATGCGATGATGGGAAATATCTTCTATTATTATTTCGATAAAGTCCGTTCACGCTATAAAAATGCTGATGAGCTCGAGGATTCGGTGGTTGACGATGACCGTGAACGCCGTGCGAACAACGGCATTGCGCAGGAATATTACGAAAAGGCGGAGGAAGCCGGCGAGAAGTCCCCGGAGCTGTTCTATAATTTAGGCAGGCTCTATTATCTGAAGGGGCTCTACACAAAGTCCCTTGAAAAGTGGCTGAATTTGTATGATGATTTTATTTCCAAACCGGAGCTCATGTTTGCCCTGGGAAATGCTTTCTATCACCTGAACAATCTGGAGTCAAGCAAGGGGGAATACCTGCGGTTGATATCGCTCTATGAACGGGATGCCGAGGATGTCGCCATGCCCACAGAGGCAAAAGTGAAGCACCTGAAGCTCTTTGAAACACTCTCCGCCGCGTATAACAACCTCGGCGCGGTGTACCAGCTCCAGGGGAATTCGGTTAAAAGCAATCTTTGTTTCTGGCGTTCAATCGAGTTTGCGAAGAGGATTAACAGGGAAAACGAATATGCCCGGGTGAACCTGAACCGTTCCTTCAAGTCCGACAGGGACGATCTGGTCCCTCTTCTGGACGAGGAACT
>JAKQCH010000229.1 GCA_029573825.1 Spirochaetota bacterium
AAAACATCTGAGTTTTGCGTTGTGCCGGAGCTTTTCGTGAGACTTCCAGATATGTTCATAAAATCTGCCTTGAGTGAAATTCAGAAACCTGTATTGTTATACGTTGCCGCATGGTATTATGGTGAACCTTTTTCTTCATACGCTGAAATTTCCTTGAGAACAATGAAGATGAAAACCTTTCATTTTCGGTAAATCTTTTATTCATTAAAAAAACCCCGAATCAGGGGATTTTCAAATTTATAAGGAGGATTTTTTCCTTTTATTAAAAAATGAAGATTTATGTCAGCTTTTAAGAAAAAGCATACATGAGAACATGTATGCTTTTTCCAGGGTAGTCAAGACGTTTTTAGAATGAATGCGAATATTCCTTATTCGTCGCTCGTTACCAATTCCCCGCTTTTCCAATTCATGTTATTTTCATTTTTTCTTCAATAGTTTAAGGTACTTCCTGCACCCCCCTGCCTTTACACCGAAATGGTATTCGCCCTTTCCATATATGCCGGTTTTTTCAATTTTTCCGTCGTTGAAAACCTGTTCCTCATAGACAGTGAAACCATCGTCCATACAGAGGACCGAATGATACTTTACCTTGTTTCCGTCCCAGGTGATGCCTCTCGGAGAAAAGGATGATGAATGAAGTACTTTTCCGTCATGTACCCCGTAAAATGAAATTTTACCCGCCACGTCAGTACCTTCATCGATTGCAAGGTATTTCAGGTTTCGGGAGAATGAATAACCTGCAGTTTCCGGTGAGACGATAATAGTGGACACCTTTTTAGCCATTTTGTAATACAATGATATTTCTGTCGAATAGGCATATCCGTCATTTCCCTTGGGAATGGTCCGCGACCATGAAACGACTCCGCAATCCTTGTTGAAACAGTGAAAATCTGTCGAGACATATCCGCTGAAAAGCCAGCCGGTGTGTGTGGTATGCCGTACCCTGATCCATGGCGCCTCGTTGTCGCCCACTTTCAATTGTTTGACGGATTCCTCAAAAATGGAAACAATGCTGCCTCTTTCCAGCAACGTCACGACTTTTCCTTTCAGGTCCGGTGTACTGCGCATGCGGAGGTTTGATACGGTAACGATTCCCTTCTTCTCTTCAGCAGTAAGTGTCAGGGAAATAGTGAAGGCAAGAATAATTGCACAAATAATCATGCGTTTCATATAATTCCTCCCGTTTGTTCCATTTAAATGTGAACGCTGCATCGTTTTAGAATACGCAATAGTATCAGGGAATCCGCATATATTACAAGTGGTTTTTATTTGAGCAGTAGAAAAGAATGACGGCTTGTTCTGTTATACTGGCTCACAGGCTGCACTTCTGCCGGTGAATTTTTTCCAGTAGCGCTGTCATGTCTTTTTTCAGCTTCAGATATTCTTCATAGCTGAGCTCAAGGCAGGATGCAAGGGCCTCAGGGACGGAGGCCGCTGTTTCCTTCAGGGCAATTCCCTTTTCCGTAAGCATTATGCGTACAACCCTCTCATCATGTCCATCCCGGCTCCTTGTCAGAAGGCCGGCTTTTTCCATGCGTTTCACCAGGGGTGAGATGGTGCCGGTATCAAGAGCAAGCCGTTCCCCCAGGTGTCCCACGGTAATGTTGTCCTCCTCCCACAGTACCAGCATAACCAGGTACTGCGGGTAGGTGAGGCCCAGGCTGTCCAGAAACGGCCGGTACAGTGAAGTGATCTCCCGGTCTATCTGGTAAAAGAGGAAGCACACCTGGTTTGACAGTAAAAGGTTATCGTTCATATCAGAGCAGTTTCTCAATGTGTTTTTTCAATTTTTCAGGAAT
>JAKQCH010000243.1 GCA_029573825.1 Spirochaetota bacterium
CCTGTACAGATGTCAGTGCAAAACTGCACATCCCGGGAAGAAACGTACAGTGTATCCCCTACTTCTGGGAAGGATGTTCTGTTATGATCCGAAAAATTTACATACTTCTGTTCTGCTCCCTTCTGGTTGTTCTGTTTTGTAATGGAATGACCTGCACCTCTGACGGAGTATCGACTTTCAGCGGCCAGAGGAAGTCTCCGATGCGGGATACTTCTCTAACCAGCGAGGCCTGGGGTATCCAGAAAAATTTCCGGGGAATATACGACCTCTACAAGGACAGAGTGGTATCTATCAGCACTGAACGGATCGTTACCAGCTATCCTGATTATTCATCTCCCCAGGAGCAGCGGAAACAGGCGGGGCAGGGAACCGGATTTATACTTTCCGATGACGGATATGTATGCACCAATCATCATGTGGTACAGAATGTCGATAAGGTTGTAGTGAAACTTGACGGGCGGTCGTACGTTGCGGATGTGGTGGGTTCCGATGAACGGACTGATATCGCCCTGCTCAAAATACAGGGGACGGGCTCATTCCAGCCGGTGTTTCTGGGAGATTCCGACGAGGTCCGGGCGGGTGATATCGTCATCGCGATCGGGAATCCCTTCGGTCTCGACAAGACCTTTACCATGGGGGTGGTGAGTGCTGCCGCAAGACGGGATGTCGATTTTATGGGAAGTTCACAGTCCCATATCCAGACTGATGCTTCCATAAATCCCGGTAATTCGGGGGGGCCCCTCATCAATATCAATGGTGAAGTGATCGGAATCAACCGGATGATTTATTCCAAGAGCGGGGGAAGTATGGGGATTGGATTTGCTATCCCCATAAACACGGCGAAACTGGTCGTGTCGCACCTGAAGAAGTATAAGAAAGTGAAACGGGGGTTCCTCGGCGTCCAGATTGCTCCGATAACAGAGGAACTTGCGCAGCGGTTAAACCGCGCTGATGCGAAAGGGGCTCTGGTGGTTGAAGTAATGCCCGGGAGCCCGGCGCAGTCAGGGGGGATGCGGCGGGGCGATATTATTGTCCGCATCGGAAATGCTGAAATAAACAGGTTTGGTGACGTAATCGATATCGTGGGGAAAACCAGGATAGGGGCGAACCTGCGTGTGGTTGTCTGGAGAGAAGGGCAGGTCGTTACCCTTTCCGTACGGATAACAGAGCGGCAGTAGCATAGGAATGTGCGCCGTGCGGGACATGTTTCGTGGTTCTGCAGGGTGCGGTGTAATGTGAAGCAAAGGATTAATATCTATAAAATGGAGGGTGCAATGGATAATTCGTGGAAAGGTGTCGTGTATATCCTGGGGATAATCGTAGCAGTATATCTTATAATACAATATATTCTGCCGATTTTTATTGTGGGCCTCGGTTTTGTGTTGAAACTTGCCATGTGGGTGGCGCTGCTGTTCCTGTGCGTGGTCCTTGTGGGATATATCTTCAAAATGATAAAAAATCAATAAAGGGCGATATTTTTTCTTGTATTAGAATCCCCTTTGAATGAAAATTGATAATTGATCTACATGCCGGGGAGGACACATGTCTTCCCTGTGCTGTTATGGAAACAGCAAATTCTGTTTTTTTATAAACTGCCATTGTGCGTAGAAATTTTTTAAATAAAAACAGTTGGTACTATGAGTCCAGAAGTGGATGCCGCAGTCAGGCGAATTGAAAAAATTGCGATTATTGTTCTGTTTGTTATATGCCTTCTCGGGGGGATATTCTTCGGTTTCATAACATCGGAAATAAAAAATTTCTCCGGTATCGATAATCTCCGGCAGTTCCAGCCGAGTATCCCCACGCGTCTTTATGATGTGAACGGCGAACTGATCGCGGAGTTGTTTCAGGAAAAAAGGGATCTCGTGGCCTACGAGGAACTCCCCCGGAACCTGGTCAATGCCTTCATCGCCACAGAGGACAGGGATTTTTATCATCATATCGGCATTAACCCTCTGGCAATATTTCGCGCCTTTATTAAGAATATTTTGGCGGGGAAGATTGTGCAGGGAGGATCGACTATCACCCAGCAGCTCGCGAAACGTTTATTTACCTCCGGCGCCCGGACGATTATGAGGAAAGTCCTTGAGGCGATTCTCGCTCTGCAGATTGAACGGAAGTTCACAAAGCAGGAAATTCTCGAAATGTATTTTAACCAGATATATCTTGGGCATGGCTGTTACGGTGTCGCATCAGCGTCAAAATTGTTTTTTGATAAGGATGTCAGGCAGCTGAATGTGGTGGAGAGCGCAATTCTTGCCGCGCTGCCGTCCGCACCGGGGAGGAACTCCCCCCTGCTGAATCCTCGTACTGCGTATCGGGTAAACGAAAATATCCTTGAACGGATGGTTGATAACGAATTTCTCGCAGATGCACGGGCGGTCTCGCTGTACCGTGAATTCTGGCCTGTATATATTGATTCAATAATGACAGAATATCCTTCGAAAACTGTTTTCTCGAAGGATGTGGATAAAGCGCCTTTCTTCACTGATTATGTCCGCCAGATTCTGATTGCCCGTTTCGGCAAAGACGTTGTGTATAATGAAGGGCTCAGCGTCTACACCACACTGAACCTCAGGAGACAGGAAGCGGCGGAAAAGTATCTCGTTGAAGGTGTCAGGCGTCAGAACGAAGTTTCCACCAGGGCGAACCAGTATTATCTGAGCGCCGTTGACAGGAGCCTGTTCGGCGCCTACAGCGTACTACAGGGAGTGTTCAGCCTTCCGGGTGTTATTATCAAGAATGATATCGAAACACAGTTCAAGAAGAAGATGGTTGATGAACTGATCGATTCAGTCGATATGATTTCCCTTCTGGTGAACGCACAGTCCTCAAACCATACGCTGTCACGGTTCAGGGAGGCCATTACGGGTATTTCTTCAGCCATGACAGTGGAAGGGGCAATGATAGCGATTGAACCTCCCACGGGATATATCTCGGTGATGGTGGGAGGCCGTGAATTCAGCGTCAATAATCAGTTCAACAGGGCCATGCAGGCAAAACGGCAGCCGGGTTCGGCTTTTAAACCATTTGTCTACGGCACAGGTATTGAGTCGGGGCAGATAACCGCGGTTACGTCCCTTCCCGACGTACCTATTGTTGATATTGACGCTGCGGGGGAATCATGGACCCCGGCGAACTATGAAGGGGGATTTTCCGGAATGGTGCAGATACACCGGGCCCTCGCGAAATCAATTAATATTATTTCAATCCGGATTTATGACCTTGTGGGGCCCGATAAAATTGCGAATTTCGCGGGAAGAATGCTGAATGTTCCGGAAAACAGGTTCACGCCGAGTCCGACGCTTGCCCTGGGGGCCACGGAAGTAACGCCCTTTGAAATGGCACGGGGTTTCGCGGTGTATGCGAACAGGGGACGTGATGTGATTCCCTTCGCAGTGCGCTATGTAATTGACCGCGACGGCGCCGAACTGGTAAACATTGAAGAGGAAGTGGGAAGCATTATCGCGGCGAAAGAAAAGAACGGCACCATACAGGTCATTTCCGAAGAAGTCGCGTTTATTATGACGTCATTGATGCAGAATGTTGTTGAGCATGGTACGCCCTACTATGGGGTGCGGAGTGAAGGGCGTTTTATGCATCCCTGCGCGGGGAAAACCGGTACCACTTCAAACTGGACAGATGTCTGGTTCTGCGGATATACTCCGGACCTTTCTGCTGTTGTATGGATGGGATATGACCGGCAGTTCATGTCCCTGGGAAAAAACATGGCTGCAGCCAGTATCGCAGCGCCGATATGGGGACATTTTATGCGTGAAGTATATAACGGAATGCCGGCCCCGGTTTTCCCGCAGCCCCCGGAAGGGGTTTACAGGGTAGGGAATTTTTACCTTCTGAAGGGCACCCATGCAGGGCCGTCCTATGCAGATGAGAAGTATAAAATGAAAACTGTAATTGAACGGTATATGGAAAAACAGGGTTTAACCGGAGAATAATGGTCCATAAAAGAATTATTGTTGAAAATCGTGAATTCTAATGATATATTAATGTGTACTCTGGTTTGCGCATGTCGTGTAATCTCACAAAAACCTTCCTGATAATTCGGGATAATGAAAGGGAACATAAACCTGCCGGTTTTTTAAGTGAAAAGATTATTTAATTACTATATATTTTATGACTATTATACACGGGGATTCATGTGTTCCCGGAAGGAGGTGTATGTTTAAGGTAGGTGATCAAATCGTGTACCCGATGCACGGTGTCGGTATTATTGACGCAATCGAAAAAAAAGTCGTTCTCGGGAAAAGAAACGAGTTCTATCTTATAAATATTGTTAACAGCGGAATGAAGGTTATGATTCCGGTCAGTAATGCTGAAGAGATAGGAATAAGAAGTGTCATACAGAAGAAAGAAGTCACGAAGGTGCTGAATCTCCTGAAAAAAGATGGCGAACCGACAGAAGACGACTGGAAGCTTCGTTATCAGAACAATATCGACAAAGTTAAAAGCGGTTCCATTTATGAAGTTGCTGCTGTGGCGAGAGACCTCTATCGCCGGGGAAGGGAAAAGGAGCTTTCAATTATGGAACGGAAGCTGTACGAAAGTGCGTATAATCTTGTTATTCACGAGATTGCGCTCTCGAAGAGTATCGATATAGAGGAAGCTGGAAATTTAGTTTCAGAAGTGCTTTCATCCTGCTGATCCCGCATTGTAATTCTTGTCAAAATTATTAGTAATGCAGACGTATCCGCTGCAGTTGATGTCGTATTCCCCGGTTACGCTCAGTATATTTTTGTGCTTCTCGTAAAGGGACAGAAATTGTTTTCTTTCATTGAGAAAATGTATTTTCCGAAATTAACAGCCTGACCGGCTGCAAAGTGAATCTATAGTGTTCAATATATTATTTACCGGCCGGTGATAAATAATTTATATAAATTACTTGATTTTATATTACGATTTTGTATAATTTTATGAAATCTATTCATGCATGATTCAGGTCCGGCAGTGGGTGTCGCGGTTTTTTCCCGTTATATCTGCAATTATTCAAATATTGGTACAATGATACTTTTTATGCGACAGACTAACGCCGTGATAATGGAACGTGCAGGGAGGCCGCCGGGTTCTATTACATTTACAAAGGAGTCATATATATGATATTTATACTTCGCCTGATTTTTATTTTTTTATCGGCGTTATTGTCTGGCCTGTTCTTCTGGAAATTTTCACTGCTGTCTTCCCTGATCGCAGGAGTTTCTGCCGGGATTATTGCTTTGATAATCATCATTGTGATAGAGTACATATCGCATACTGTTTCATCCAGAGTGCTGATATCCGCAATAACAGGCCTTATCACAGGGTTCATCGTGGGACATTTTTTCGCCGTCGCGGTTTCACTTGTACCGGTGCCGTTCATTATCGGCCACGTATCTGTAATCAGCGCTTTTCTGTATTTTGTGTGCGCCTTTGCCGTGATGATGTTTTTTGTGATAAACAATGAAGAAATTTCGCTCTTCGATAAACTTGTTGCGGGTAAAAGCGGAGAGGGGAGCGAGAACGGCATTTCCTACAAAATTCTTGATACCAGTGTGATCATCGACGGAAGGATCGCGGATATCTGTGACACGGGTTTCATAGAGGGCATTCTGGTGATACCGAATTTTGTCCTCAATGAGCTTCAGATGATTGCGGATTCCGCAGATTCCATTAAGCGCAACCGCGGCAGGAGGGGGTTGGATATCCTCAACAAGATGCAGAAAGATCAGTCCATTATGGTGAAGATATCGGACATGGATTTTCTGGAAATCCCGGATGTTGACGCGAAGCTGGTAAAGCTCGCAAAAGTGATGAAGGCTAAAGTTATCACCAACGATTTTAACCTCAACAAGGTTGCAGAATTTCACGGTGTTTCAGTTCTGAATATTAACCAGCTTTCAAATGCACTGAAGCCAATTGTGCTTCCCGGTGAGGATATGACGGTTTCCCTGCTCAAAGAAGGGAAAGACCCCAACCAGGCGATAGGATATCTTGATGACGGGACAATGGTGGTTGTGGAAAATGGCAGAAAAAAACTCAATCATGAAGTTTCGGTTACCGTTACCTCCGTGCTGCAGACCACTGCGGGCAGGATGATTTTTGCGAGACTCAAAGAAGAATAGAACATATACCGTGGCGGCGATATTCGGGAGTCCCGGAAAAGAGGGGCGCTCGTCAACGCTCCACGACGCGTTTTTGAGGCCCTTTCAGAAACAGTGCACAGTAATTAAGATGTATGTGTACGAAATGGACATACAGCCCTGTACCGGATGCGGGTTCTGCGCGGACAGGGTTGACTGCATTTTTAAAGATGATATGATTGCCGCATATACAACACTGCTCAACGCTGATTTAATAACAGTATCATCACCGCTGTATTTTTCTTCGCTTACAGGTTCTCTGAAATGTTTTATCGACCGCTGTCAGGTGTTCTGGGAACTGAGAAAACGGAGCCTGGAGCAGCAGGAAAGAAAATACGGGTTTTTTATTTCTGTAGGCGGAGGGGACTATCCGCGTATGTTTGAACCTTCCACAATTATTATCCGGCATTTCTTCAATACCCTTGGCTGTATTTTCGATGAAAAAGAATACCAGCTGTATGGAAAACTCGATACGGGGGATGTTGTGTCCCGTGAAATGACGGAGCGTGCTGAATCAATGGGTCAGCGCTACCTACACTATATTGCAGGGGGAGAGAAATGATATCGTTTCCGGGATATGATGATGTGATCAGGGAAATATATTATCATAATCAGGACCACGTGTTTGAATACTGGGACGAACTGGATGACAGAGAAAAACGGTCCTTGCTGGAGGACCTTTCATCGGTGGATATCTCACAGCTCAGCGTACTTTTTTCAACGGCCAGTGATGAGTCGCAGAAGAAATATTCATATACCCCCGCTGAATATATGCCGTTCCCTCGTACAGAAGAAGCGCGGGCACGCTGTCGTGAAGCCCGCAGCAGGGGGGAGCAGCATGTGCGTGATGGGAAAGTTGCCGCGTTCCTGGTGGCGGGAGGACAGGGCACCCGCCTCGGTTTTGACGGGCCGAAAGGGGCCTATCCCGTGGGGCCTGTTTCCGGTAAATCCCTGTTCCAGATTCATGGCGAAAAAATCCGGGCATATTCAAAAAAGTATAATACCGTAATTCCCTGGCTTATTATGACCTCAGTTGCCAATCACGATGAAACCGTAGAGTTTTTTACGACACATAAATATTTTGGCCTCAGAAAGGAGCATGTGTATATTTTTCCTCAAAACATGATCCCGTCCCTCGATTTTGCCGGAAAGCTCATTTTAAAAAACAGGTGTTCATTGTTTAAAAATCCTGACGGTCACGGGGGCAGCCTCACCGCGCTGCGAACCTCCGGTATGATCACTGAACTTGAGAGGAGGGGTATTGAAACTGTTTCATACTTCCAGGTTGATAATCCTCTTGTTAAAATAATAGATCCTGTTTTTATCGGTTTTCATGTCATGGAGGAGTCTGAAATATCCAGTAAGGGTATGATGAAGACCGGCCCGAAGGAAAAGGTCGGCGTTTTTGTCCATCGGAGTGACGGGAAAACAGGTATTCTGGAATATTCAGATATGACAGAGGAAATGCAGAACGCACGGGGGCCGGAAGGAAATCTTCTGTATTGCATGGGGAATCCGGCGATACACCTTTTTTCCCTGAAGTTTATTGATACGATTACGTCCGGGGGAGCGTTGGCGCTTCCCTATCATGTGGCAAAAAAGAAGATTGAGGCGCTGCGGAGCGGCGGGTATGCTGAGATCCGGGGTTATAAATTTGAGAAGTTTGTGTTCGATGCGATCCCCATCGCCCGGAAAACGATCCTTCTGGAAACCCTGCGGGAGGAGGAATTTGCTCCGGTTAAGAATAAGAGCGGTGAAGATTCAGTTGAAACGGCACGGGATTTGATGAACAGGCTTTCCTTTAGATGGCTTGCCATGCAGGGTATACCCGTTTCAGAAAAAACGAAGGTCATTGAGATTTCTCCTCTTCGTGCAATTGAGCCGGAAGACCTTTCAGGCGATGTCCCGGCGCGGGAGAAGATATATCTTGACTGATTATGATATTATCAGGACCGGCAGCTGTCCTCACCGGGCAGGTCTGCCGCAGTATTCGCTATGAAAATCCAGATAGACCCCCTCACCATCACTCCGGAAGAAAATGAAAATTATCCCCGCGCTCTCAGGACAATTCTTGTGTCACGGTATAATATTCCTGAAGATGCTGATTTTCAGGTTCTCCGCCGGTCCCTCGATGCAAGAAAGAAAAACAGGATCCATTACCGGTTCCGGGTCCTTGCTGACGTGGATGACGCCGCCGCGCAGCGCCTCGTCGTGGAGTTCCCCGAGGTTACGGAATACCATGAAGCCCCTGCCGGGGAAACACCGGGACGGATGAAACGGGAATTCCGGGTCTGTATTGTAGGGTCCGGCCCTGCGGGACTTTTCTGCGCGCTGCGCCTTGCGGAATCGGGTTGTTGCAGTATTGTGGTGGAGAGGGGGAAGGATGTTTCGTCTCGACTTAGCGATATCGCGGTACTTGAGGAAAAGGGCGTTCTTGACGAGGAGAGCAATGTACTCTTCGGAGAAGGAGGTGCGGGCACCTACTCTGACGGGAAACTGACAACCAGAACAATACGCCCCGTGACCTCGTGGTTTTACGATAAAATTGTTGAATTTGGTGCTCCGGAAGAAGTGTACTTTGACGCAAAACCCCACATTGGTACCGACAGGCTGGGACCCATTGTTCAAAACCTGCGCCGGTATCTTGAAAGTCGCGGCGTGGAGTTCCGTTTCAGGGTGAAAGTTGATGATATTCTCATTGCCGGCGGCGAAGCCTGCGGGGTGCATACCTCTGCAGGAGAGGAAATCTTAGCCGACGCGGTGGTCATCGCGACGGGACATTCAGCACGGGACATCTATGCACTCCTCGCAAACAGGGGCGTGCCTCTGGCCGCGAAGGGATTCGCGGCGGGTGTGCGCGTTGAGCATCCCGCGGAACTTATAAGCTTTATCCAGTACGGCAGGAATGCGATGAAGGGTCTTCTGCCCGGGGCGGATTATTTTCTTGCGTGGAACAATCCATCCTCCCGTCTGGGAGTGTACAGTTTCTGCATGTGTCCGGGAGGCGCTGTGATCAATTCATCATCTGAACAGGGTCGGCTCTGTACGAATGGTATGAGCTATTCCGGGCGGAACGGAGAATTTTCCAATGCGGCACTGGTTGTAACTGTTGCGCCTTCGGTTTTTGATAATGATCCGATGAAGGGGATTGCGTTTCAGCGTGAGATAGAAGAGGCTGCGTTCAGGGAAGGGGGCGGAGGATTCATGGCTCCGGCGCAGAGGCTCGATTCCTTTCTGAAGGGGAAGTCCGATGGGCATCTCCCGGATTCATCGTACCGCCCGGGAATTGTGCCGGGAAGGGCGGAGCGGTATCTGCCGGAATGGATTGTGGAGGAGCTGAAAAACGGGCTCCGGTATTTTAACAATAAGATGAAGGGTTTTGCCGGGCCGGAAGGGATACTCATTGGAGCGGAGACCCGGACCTCATCGCCGGTGCGTATTGTAAGGGGAAGTGATATGCAGAGTGAAGGAATTCCCGGTCTTTATCCCGCCGGGGAAGGGTCAGGGTATGCGGGGGGTATCGTGAGTTCTGCCGTTGACGGTATCAGGGCCGCTGATGCTATTATTGAACATAATTCCTGAGCATTGAAACTGTTTCCCCGGTGCGAAGGATGATATCGGCGGGAAAAGAAATAATATTTTTATATATCCTTTTATGAACTGGTCCGATAATTATAGGAGAGGTGTGCGTCCTCTGATTATGTACTGGATGCAGGTGGTATGCTGAACGTGGCGCGAAAAAAAGGGATTATCCAAAGGATGGCTG
>JAKQCH010000261.1 GCA_029573825.1 Spirochaetota bacterium
AGAGAAGAAGGGGGGCGATATTGTCACCGGTGCGACGGTAAATAATACCGGGAGCCTGACGATACAGGCAACAAGGGTCGGAAGGGATACCTTCCTCGCGCAGATTGTAAAAATTGTGGAAGAGGCACAGACGTCAAAGGCACCGATTCAAAGGATCGCGGACAGGGTTGCAGGGGTATTTGTTCCTGTGGTTCTGATAATATCGCTGATAACGTTTGCGGTATGGTTTTTTGACGCTGATGATCCGGTTATGGCTTTTATCAGTGCTGTTTCTGTTCTGGTGATCGCATGCCCCTGCGCCATGGGTCTTGCGACACCAACTGCTATTATGGTTGGAACTGGTCTGGGAGCTGAAAACGGTATACTGTTTAAACGGGGTGATATCCTGGAAAAGGCATATACCGTTACGACTGTTGTGTTTGATAAAACCGGAACTCTTACCAGTGCCAGGCCCGCGGTCACGGATATTCGCGTATACGGCGGATACGATGAGGAAACTCTCATAGCAGCGGCTGCGGCGGCGGAAAATAAATCGGAGCATCCCATCGGAAAAGCAATATGCAGCTATGCGAGTGAGAACGGTATAAAATTTTCTGAAGCAGAAGTATTTACCGCTGAACCGGGTTTTGGGATACGGGCAGTTGTCGATGGAAGGAATGTTCTCGCGGGAACTGAAACATTTCTGAAAAATGAAGCAATTGCAATTGATGTTTTTAAAGATGATATTCATGGATTGTCAGGCCAGGGGAAAACTGTCATTGGTATTGCAATTGATAATAACGCGGCGGGTATTATTGCCGTTGCGGATACAATACGGGAAAGCAGTTCGGTTGCGGTGCAGGAGCTTCAAACCATGGGAATTGATGTGTATATGATATCGGGTGACAGCGAAGAAGCGGCGAGGGAAATAGCCAGGCATGCGGGTATACCTGAAGCAAATGTAATTGCCAGAGTGCTGCCGCAAAAAAAGGCGGAAGAAATTGAGAAGATGAAACGCGATAACCATATTGTTGCAATGATCGGGGACGGCATCAATGATGCTCCGGCACTGGCATACGCGGATGTGGGAATAGCGGTTGGAACCGGAACAGATATTGCCATTGAAACATCTGATATAACACTCACGCGGGATGATCTCCGGGCGGTACCTGCGGCCTTGAGACTTTCACGAAAAACAATTGCCACAATAAAACTGAATCTTTTCTGGGCATTTATTTATAATATAATCGGTATACCCCTTGCGGCATCCGGGATGCTTAATCCTGTGTTCGCGGGAGCTGCAATGGCCCTTAGTTCCGTATCTGTAATCACGAATTCCCTGTTTATCAAAAGGTTTCGGCCATATATTAATATGAAAAATAATTCTAAACTATCTTATGGAGAAAAACAATGAAACGGGAAAAAATTTCAATAGAAGGAATGTCCTGCGGTCACTGTGTTATGGCCATTGAAAACGCGCTTGGGAAACTGCCTGGAATATCTGATGTCAGGGTTGATCTGAAAACAAATTCTGCGGATGTCGAATTTGATGATACCGCAATATCAATCAATCAAATATTTGATGAAATTGATAATCAGGGTTATAATGCCCGGCGCTGATCAGTAGTGCGTTGAAATGCCGCGGTATGGTTAAGATTGGCGGTATAAAAAATATTATATAGTTAATATATATGTTTGTATAAATTTGATAAATAAGGTATATATTTCTTTGCCACAAAATGTCACAAAAACGTTGTATTACTAAATTATGAATACTGCAGAAGAAAACATGGATATATGAAATTTGTACTTGACTATTGATTTTTATTTTATTACTATCCTTTCGTGTTAAAGTTATAGCTTATCTATACATGTTTTTCTAGGAGGAAGTACATGAAAAGAGTTTCTTTGGTCGTTGCTGCATTATTTGTATTTGCAATTGGTTTCTCAGCTCTTACCGTTCCGGCTCAGGCACAGGATTTCGGAAGTCTCCTTATTCAGCTTGAGACAAGTGTTCAGTATGCATCACAATCAGACAGCTGGAGAAGCAGAAGAAGCGGATGGATTTCTCAGGTTCGTTCATGTTCAGACCTATCATGCTATAAGACATTGTTGATTGAATTTGAAACAAATGTAAAGTATGATGCTCAGTCAGACAGCTGGAGAAGTAGAAGAAGCGGATGGCTCAGCAGAGTAAGAAGCGCGGGATCAATGTCACAGCTTGGAAGACTTATGATTGAAGTTGAAACTTCAATTATGTACTCAGCTCAGTCTTCTTCGTGGAGATCAAGCAGATCCGGATGGTTAAGCAGCGTTCGCAGCTTGTAAAAATTTAATTGATTTGTAGAAACAGGCCGCCCCGGAACTCTGTTCTGAGGCGGCTTTTTTATGCTCCCGGGAAGGGGCAATTCCATGGGGGTGGTTGATTACATATTGTCAGTTTCTTTTTTCCTCGGAGGTAACGGGCCCAGATAGTGGTGGAGATAACATCTTATTTTTCCGTTATAAAGCTTTCTGTTCTTGTCTGACTTATGGTTAAAATGGGTTTCAAAATCCGGATGGGGCGAAAGTACAAAAAAGGACCATGTCTGAAGTTTCGTATAGAGTTCTCCCAGGGTGTGGTACAGTTTCTCTGAATCAGTTCTGTCCCCAAGGCGCTCTCCAAAGGGAGGATTGGTGATAACGCAGCCGTATTTTTTCCTGGAACTGAATTCCTCAACAGGTTTTTTCTCAAAAAGTATTACATTTTCAAGCATCATCTTTGAAGCATTTTCCCGCGCAGTCTGAAAAACACGGCCGTCAATATCGGATGCATATATTGTCATTTCCGTTTTTTTTATTGCATCAGTTGCCTCTTCACGGACATTTTTCCAGATTTTGGCAGGCATTGAAGGCCATTCTTCGGAGATGAAATTTCTGAACAATCCCGGTGCA
>JAKQCH010000281.1 GCA_029573825.1 Spirochaetota bacterium
TTTTCCGCGGGTCCGGGTCAATTCCATTTTCCATTGCGCTGATCTCCTGGCTGAAGAAGTCCAGGGCCCGTTCAAGGGAATCGGGATGCAGTATTTCATCCAGTCCCATTGACATTGTTTCTTCCGGAGTGTATCCGGAAAGGTTCAAGTTTGACGGGCTGATATAGGTGAAGTCCAGATTACTGTCCATTGTCCAGATGACATCACTGCTGTTTTCGGCAAGAAGCCGGTACCGCTGTTCGCTTTCCCGCAGTGCCCGTTCGTTTTCAACACGCTTTGTTATGTTGCGGAGAATGCCGCAGAACCCTGTGGTGGCATCATTGTCATCTTTCAGAAGGGATACGGAACATTCCGCGAATATCTCTTCTCCTGATTTTTTCATGAGCCTTCCCAGGCTGATGTATGCAGGTTTTCCCGTTTCATACACTTTATGAAATTTTTCGAAAACCATCTGCGCGTTATTCTCATCCATCAGCACACGGAAGCTGCTGCCCGCCAGTTCATCGTTTGTGTAACCCGTTATAGTGCCGTTGGGGTCGTTGATGTAGGTTACATTGCCTTCAAAATCTGTTTCGAAATAGCCGTCCTGGATGGTGTCAAGGATGGTGCGGTATTTTTCCTCGTTCTTCCGGAGCGCCCTTTCAATGCGTTTTTTTTCTGTGACATCACGGGTTACTCCTCTGATGCCGCTGGGGGCAGAATCTTTATCCTGAAGCAGTGTGGCGATAATTTCCACGTCAATTATTGTGCGGTCCCTGTTTATCTGTTGTAATTCAAGGGTTGCCTGGACAGGATAATTGTTTTGTATCGCGGGGGCGTTTCCCAGTTTTTCGTGAAGCGTCTGCAGCGCGATTTCTGCAGATGCAGGGGTAAGAATGGAAAGTGCGCTTGTACCGGTCAGCTCCTCCGGTTTATATCCCGTTACCCATTCCAGTGAAGGGCTGAGGTAGGTGAAGTTCAGGTCAAGGTCGGAAAGCCAGATGAGTTCCGCGGAGTTTTCCGCGAGAAGCCGGTAGAGTTTTTCACTTTCCCGCAGGGCCTGTTCAGCCTGTTTCCGCTGCGTGATGTCCCGTGCCACTCCGAGGCGGCCGATTATGGACCCACTGGCGTCATATATGGTATTTACGTTGAGTTCCAGTGGCCAGGAGTCGCCATTGGGGAACACCATAACGCATTCATACAGGGTCGTCGATTTCCCCTGTATACCCTGGTTGAACGTGTCTGTGACCTGACGGATGTGTTCCGGAGGAAGGAATCTGGTAAAGTTCTCTCCCAGCAGTTCCTGTTTACTGTGCCCGGTTACTTCTTCGAACCTCGGACTTATATAGTTGAAGTTGCCGTTTATATCGAGGGAATAGATAATATCCTTCGATGTTTCAAGGAGAATGCGCATCCGCTCTTCACTTTCTTTCAGCTGGTTCTCGGCCTGCTTTCTTTGAGAAATATCTCTGGTGACCCCCAGTATTCTGAGGGGTGATCCTTCTTCTCTGGGCAGCAGCCGTACCGACACCTCCGCCCACAGAAGCGAACCGTCTTTTCTGGTATATTCAACATCAACCTTCCTCATCAGCTGATAAAATGTGCCGTTCTTCTGCAGGGATTCCATATCTTCAGATAATATACCTGCGACAAGATTGTATGACGCGGGAGCGAGATATTGTTCCGGCAGCATGTTCCGGGCTTCTTCGACACTGTAGCCCAGAACAGTCGTAACGGCAGGGTTGGTGTATATTGTTTTCATTGATGGAATTTCAAGCACCCATACTATATCAACAATGCTTTCCGCAAGCATCCGGTAACGTTCTTCACTCGCCCGGAGGTTTTTCAGTGACTCTTTCTGTGCGGATATGTCCCTGTAGTTGATTATCATCCCCTGAATTGAAGGATTGTCGAGACGGTTGATCCCCGTGGCCTCAACCATTTTCCATGTTCCTTCATCGTTGAGTATCCTGAATTCCATGGTTATGGGCACTCCCGGTTCTTTGATTATCCTGTTGAGTCCCTGCACCGCAAGGGGAATGTCATCCGGGTGTACATATTCCAGTGCGTTTTTTCCGACAACATTTTCCGGTCTGAATCCGAGTATCCGCCTTACGGAGGGGCTTTCGTACTGGATAATTCCGTCACGGCTGATGACGGTAATAACATCGGTGCCGTATTCAATCATTGACCGGAAACGTTCTTCGCTTTTTTTCAGTGATTCCTGTATGTCGAGGTGTTCGGATATGTCCCTGGCAATTCCCTGAAT
>JAKQCH010000283.1 GCA_029573825.1 Spirochaetota bacterium
CGGGGATTCTCATATTTCTGGTAACTCTGGAAATTGATCTGCAGTAATTCAGCGGTCTTTTTCTGTGAAAGTCCTTTTTCCGCTCGTTTCAGTTTTAACCATACCGCGAAGGCAACCGGCCTTTCCGGGTGTATGTAATGGACGTTTTTCCCTTTCATTTCCGAAGGGCGGGGCATTTCCATTTTGCGAAGGTCTACACTTTCAAGGTATCCGGAAAGGGCCTCCCGTGCGTTTTCTTTTGCCTCTTCCAGCGTGTCACCGTATGTAAGGCAGCCGGGAAGGTCTGGAAATTCGACCAGAAAGCAATTATCATCTTTTGAGTATTGAATATTTGCCGGGTATGCTATCACTTTAGACCGCCTTCTTTTAAAAGTTTATTTAATAACCCTGTGGGTAAATCCTTCTTACTGTGAACAGGAACAGAAAGGGTCTTTTTACCTTTCACCATTATATAATGTGATCCCTTTATCCGGTCCAGTTTCCAGCCTTTACTCTGTAATAGGTCAATGACTTCTTTTCCTGTCATAATGAAATATACCGCCTTTAAGCTGTAATGTCAATGGTTTTTTCAATACTACATTCCGGTGCTTCCCGTTTTATGTCGTTGTGGTAAGACGTGACAATTCAGTGTCACATGTCTTTTGTATTTCAAGGTATCCGGTCATTACGTTTTTTAATTGGATCGCCAGGAGTTCCCCGCGCCTGTTTCTGCGTCCCTTTCCGTGGTGCATCCTGTGGATATTGCTGTGGTGTAGCTTCCATCTGGTTTTTAAAGCAGGCATAAAATACGGCCTTGCCGTTTTTACGTTTGCGGGTATAAATAGAAAAACCGGTCATTTCTCAAACCTCCCTGTCAGATTCAACTTACATTTATCTGACATTTAATGATTTTGAGAAACGCCAGTCTTCTGGTAGTTTCCGTAACTCCTGAAAAGTTCAGGAGTTATAATTTCGGGGCGAGAGGATTTGAACCTCCGACCCCATGACCCCCAGTCATGTGCGCTAACCGGGCTGCGCCACGCCCCGAAATATGTCGTTACGACAAAACAAAGTACAAAACCCTTTGTGTGGTGTAAAGAAAATTCTTTTACGATTAAGATTTTTTTTATTCACGGAAGGAGCACATCAATAATAATCCTTTACATGGTATTGATTACGGTATAACAGCATCGTACATACTGTATATGAAAAAGAAGGTGCTATGAATAATGAGATGTCCTCCTGGATTGAAAAACTTTCCCTCGAACCTCACCCTGAGGGGGGATATTACCGGGAAGTGTACAGGTCTGATGAGATGATTCAACGGGAAAGCCTTCCCGGCAGGTTTACGGGCCCCCGTGCCTGTGCAACATCCATCTATTTTCTGCTGCCCCGGGGAGAGGTCTCACGTCTGCATCGCCTGAAATCCGACGAACTGTGGTATTTTTTCACCGGAGCGGACATCAGGGTCCACATGATATCGGAAGAAGGGGAATATGACTCCTTTGTGCTTGGTGCCGGTGAAGGAGGCGTGTTTCAGGCCGTGGTGCCCCGGGGATGGTGGTTCGGCGCGTCAGTGGAAGGGGGCGGGGCGTACAGTCTTGTGGGGTGTGCCGTGGCGCCTGGATTCGCCTTTGAGGATTTCGAAATGGGTGACAGGGAGACGCTTCTCCGCCGGTATCCCCGGCACCGGGAAATAATTATCACCCTCACCGCGTGAAATTCGCTGTGTCCTTACTTGAAGATATCCCGTGTTTCACGGTACCAGAGCACAAAATCGAGATGGTCCAGGGGAATGCCGGAGTTGCGGGAAAAGTCCTTCATGGCAGATTCAATTTCCAGGTAATGCCGGTTCGTCATGGCCGAAGGGACGGATTTTATCACCCCCAGCTTTGCGAGGTTTTTTAGTATGTGACGGTCAAGAATCGCGATATCGCGGCCAAGGCCAATGTTCCGCAGAAAGTGGCTGGCCTCTTTGAAGCCGATTCCTTTCACCCTCCCGGCAATGTCCCGGCGCAATTCAGGAACCGATGCGAACCCTTCAATGTACTTCCGAAAATCTACGCCGTTATCGCTGCAGAACATTTCACGGGCTTCCAGGATGTAAGCCGCTTTTTTGTTTCGGAACCGGACGATATTGAGACGCGCTCGTATCTCATCATATTCCCCGCAGAACAGGCAGTCGCCGTCAAGGAGACGCTGCAGCGCGCGGCCGCTCTGCCGTGCTTTTGACTGGGGCGTAAGGAGGCAGAATACGAGTTCCATGAACAGTTCCCTGCTGCTGCCGCGATCCAGTATGGTCCGGAAAAATTTCAGCCGCTCTTCAATGGTGCCGCGAATTTCCGCGTGGAGTCGCCTGATTTCTTCAAGGTGGGCTATTTCTTCCAGGGTGGGACTATGCATGACTGGTCCTGGCCTTTTTTCCTGAGGGAGATCAATGCGTTCCGCATTGTGTTCCATTCATCGCCGGAGGAATTTTCCATTGCCTGAATCAGATATTGTTCCGCGCCGCTGCTGCCGATATTGCCGAGAGCTGTGGCGGCGGCCTTCCGCACCGCAACCGAAGCGTCCGACATGAGGGCGATGAGCTTTTCAACCGCACGTGTTTCGCGCAGCATCCCAAGGGCGGATGCGGCGCGGACGCGGACATAGTCAGCGCTGTCCTCCAGGGCGTCAATAAGGAGCGGGCCCGCAGCGCCGCCGGTAAATTTCGCAACGGCCCACATTATTCCCGGTGACTGTTCCTGCTGTGTATGATCGCGGAGTTCCCGAACAAGAGGTTCCACCGCACGGTGATCTCCAATCTCACCTAAGGCCCATGCGGAGGATTCACGCACAAGTTTGCTCTCGTCGGTGAGCCGTTCAATGAGGAACGGTACCGCGCTCACTGACTTGGCGGTTCCCAGGGCTCTTGCAGCGATTCTCCTTACTTCCGGGAATTTGTTCTGCAGGGCTTCAATTATTTCCGGGGAATTTTGGGAGCATACCCTGTTCAGCACAAGTGACACCTCGTAAAGGCTGTGGTCCTGGTTTTTTTCAGCGAACTTCAATACCGCGCCGATCACGGATTTTCCATAATTGCCCAGGGCCATGGCGGCGGCAAGACGGACGTCCCGGTCCGGGTCCCGCATCGCCTTTGTTAAATAACTGACAATCTCCTCGTTGCCGGTTTTTCCGAGTATCCGGATAATTTCTGATCGAATAAAAGGGTCCGGGTCATGGGCTTTTTTAATCAGTATATCAACTGATTTGTCCGCCATTTCCTCAAGGAGAAACAGTATCCTTTCCTGTTCCGCGGGATTCGACTTTTTCAATGTCTTGATGAGGTCCGGGACCGCGTCACTGCCTATGTCCGCAAGGGCGCTTCGTGCTCCGTCACGGGCGAAGGATGATCTGTCAAAAAGTGTAGTGATAAGTGAAGGAATCGCCGGTTTCCCGATCTCCGCGAGGGATGACGATGCGATCCTGCGCATGTCGCGGTCACGGTCCCGGAGGCACTCTATGAGGGGAGTAATTGCTTTCGGGTCGCCGAGAGGCCCCAGCGCATCAGCAGCTTTCCATCGAATGTTCAGATCGCTGCTGTGAAGGGATTCGATGATATCAGTAATTGAGCGGGGGCTGCCGATTGCGATAATTATTGCAAGGGCCTTCGCGCTCAGGTCTTTGTCGGGACCATTGAGCTCCGCCTTCAGTTTTCCGAGAGCAGGGGGGCCGATCTCCTCCAGGGCCCATGCGGCGCCTTCTGCCACTTCAGGTGCATGGTCACTGAGGGCTGATATCAGATACGGTACCGCACGTTTTTCTCCGAGAGCACCAAGGGTTTCAGCGGCGATCCGCCGTGCGTTCACATCGTCATCGTTAAGGGCATGGAGCAGCAGGGGGAATGCGTTGCTTCCTGAACGGATACAGAATTGCTGTGCAGCTTTCCTGCCCCGAACGGAGGAGCTGCGGAATGCATTGACGGCATCCGGGAGGGCGTCGGAACCAGCAACATGGGCAAGGATTTTTTCCGCGATGCCCTGTGCCGCGGGGTCGTCTATTTCCATGACACTGATCAGTGCGGGGAAATGGTGTGCCCCGGCTTTTCCCAGTGAAGCGATCGCGGCAGCTCTGACAGCTTCATCTTCTCCCCCAAGGACCTGCAGCACAGTGTGTATCGTCTCCGCATCCAGGGAGAGAATGTGGTCAGCAGCGTCATTCCTGCGGGGACCCTCCGGACCGGTAAGGGATTTATAATACCGCCGGGTCCCGGAAGTAAGCTGCGGTTGTTCATGTTTTTTTTGAAAAAAGATACTATCACCCCGTAATATTTTTCACATGCCCCTGCGAAGCAGGCGTTCTGCTTTTTTATACTGTTTCAGTTTGGAGTACGTTGCGACAAGGAGTTTTCTTGTTTTATTGTCCAGGGGATTAAGCCTGAGAGCCTCTTCAAGGTGCTCCCTGGCTTTTTCAGTATTTCCAAGCCTGTGATGGGCAAACCCGAGATAGTAGTAGACCTCGTAATTAATATTTCCCCGTTCCTCCGATTGCTGAAGATAACGAAGTCCTTTCTGTACTTCCCCCTGACTGAGGAGGGACACGCCGTATATATACAGGAGCCCTGTGTCATGATGAACAGGGTATTCTGACAGCGCAGCGGTAATGTCGCCGTAATGTTTTTCTTTAAAAAGAATAACAATGACTTTTTTAAACAGCTCCGGGCTCTCAAGGGGGTTTTCGATTGATGACAATAAAAGCTGTGCACCGGCCAGATGGTTACCCAGCTTTAAGCTGGTCATTCCCGCAAGGCCGCGAAACTCCCTGTTTTCAGGATACAGCAGCATCATGTTGCTGCAGAAATCCATGAGTTCTGTGTATTCCTTCTTTTTGTACAGCAGTCTGGCTTTTTTAAGAGCTGTTTCCGGGGTGATTTTTTTTATATGCAGATACCAGGTTTCAATATAAAACTTTTTCAGGTCAGCGGTATAGCGGACTGAAATAAACACCGTAATTGAAGTAATAATTATAAAAAAAAGGAATTTTTTATTCATGATGCGCCGGTGAAGATAGTATACCGGGAATCCGTATCCCTGGATACAGGGGGATTCCCGGTACTGTTATTTCGTCTGTAAATATTATTCAACAACCGTTACTTTTACTTTAAATTTTTTAGCAGGGGGCTCATTCTTAAGCCATGGACGGATATAATGAAGCTCAAGATTGCCCGATCCGGCTTTTACCGCGGAAAACCTGAACACCTGATGTTCTGCTCCTCCGGGAAGGTTTTTTGCAGCCGGTTCTGTATCGGGCTGCCCCTGTAAAGAAAGAATATCCGCTGTTCCAGCAACTGACCATCCGTATCCGGTACCGAGCTGTGCCTTCAGCTTCACACAAAGCATTTTATTTTTATGCACCGTGACGTCCTGATTGTTGTTGTCGTCAACAAGTACCCGTTCGCAGTTTGAAAGATCCACCGCTGTCGACTTACAGGCAGAAAATGTTATGCCTGCAGCAATAACTGCCGCACAACAGATAATCGTGCTCAAATATTTCATATTCATAATCTCCGTTAACCATTTATTACTGGACTTCCGCAACTGCCCAGGCAGCTCCGTATCCTATACCGTTGCATCCGTATTCAATCCACATATATCCCTGCTCGCCCCACTGGGTTCCCCAGGAGTTTCTCAGCAGCCATGAACCGCGGCTTCCTTTCCTGTCGTCCCATCCCACGACTACGACGGCGTGATTGACATCGTTGGGAGCATTGAGGCGGACATGCTCATCAAATACTCCTCCTGCATAAGCCTGGAATGGCGGCGTGACCTTGACCGTGGTGGCAATGGGGCCATACTTGGTTAGGGCTTTTTTCATCTCCGCTACTGTGGGGGCGCCTCCGTCAGGGCGGATATATCCCCACGAGACAACCCTGTACGGGGTCGAGGTAAGTCCGGGACACACTGAATCCTTGTTGCGGTACGGGGCATTTTTTTCCAGCCACGCGCCTCTCCGCTGAAGCGATTCGAAGGCGTTTCCGTACCACCCTCCGTTACAGCTCCCCGCACGCTGTCCGTTGTTGCCCCGCGCACAGTCCACAATCTGCTGTTCGGAGAAGTCAAGATCCTTGTTCTGCTGTATCTTGTAGCTGGCCTCAAGCAGCGAAATCGTGGTAAACGCCCAGCAGCTTCCGCATGTGTTCTGGTGGCGGACGGGAGTCACCCTGTTTTTATCTTTCCAGTTAAATGCCGCAAGTGTAGGATTCGCGAGGTATGCAAGGTCCTGGCTGTCGCTGCTCGGAGCTTCAGGCTGTTTTTTTTCAGGCTGTTTCCGCTCAGGAACCTTTTCTTCCTTTTTGGGTTCAACTATTCTTTCTTCCTGCTGCTGTTTCCGGCGATTGTAAATATTATCGCTTTCCCTTCTGCTGTATATATCGTCGTTTGCGGGAAGGTCGTAAATGTCATCGAAGTCCATTTCTTCCGCCGGCTTATACCAGAGGTCTTCATCTTCAGAAAGGGACATGAACCCGCCCTTTACGTTGCGGTTGCCGCTTCCCTTTCTCTTTTTTACAAATCTGCTCAGTGCTTTTTCGCCATTGATAGTCTGCCTTTTCGCGTCAGATGAAAGCCGGGAAGGGGCTTTTAATCCGGTGATGTCCTGAATCCGCTGTTTGAGGGCTTCTGTCATTTCCGCTCTGAATCGCAGGTTCTTTTCCCGAATCATTTTCTGGATGTCCCGCAGCTGCGCCCTGGCTTTTTCCACAGCCTGGGAGTCCTGGTCACGCTGCATCTGGAGTTGTTTTCTCATGGTATCGCGTATTGATGATTGCGCCTGTGAATCATCAAGTATGAAGAAAATACTGAATAATACAATACATGCTACAAATGAAGCTTTGTAGATTTTCATAGTATAGCTCCTGGATTGAATGAAGATGATCGTTTATAACAGATGAAAATTATATCAGGAAGAATTAAAAGTCAACAAAAAATACTGTCGGCATTGTGAACAGGGAAATCCTCTGTGAAACTTCCGCATCACATTGAAATTTTCAGGAGTGTGTATAAAAAAAATGTGAAAAACCATGCCATGAGTCGTATTAATTATCGGGCAGTGTATGCGGTTCCGGAATGTGCGGTAGTAGGATGCCAGCGGGAATTCTGAGAACAATATAACGGAGGAACTATGATATCCAGGGGTATTTCATGTGCAGTGAATGGTATTGATGCCTATGTGGTCGAGGTTGAGGTCGACATCATCAGCGGTCTCCCGGGATTTGCCATTGTGGGCCTGCCGGATTCTACCATAAAGGAATCCAAAGACCGCATCCGGTCTGCCCTGGAGAATTCCGGATTCGAGTTTCCGCCGAAAAACTATGTGGTAAATCTTGCCCCGGCAGGATTCAGGAAGCAGGGGGTAAACTATGATCTTCCCATTGCGATTTCAATTCTGAAGTCCACGGGGCAGGGGGATGATGACGATGAACAGATACCCATGGTGGGGGAGCTTGCCCTTGACGGAAGGGTGAAGCCGGTGCAGGGGGTGATATGTATGGCCATTGCGCTTTTCAGGGGAGGATACAAAAAAATGATTGTTCCCTATGAAAACAGGATGGAAGCGGCGGAAGTGGAGGGTTTGGAGGTGTACCCGGTAAAAAAGATACGTGATGTGCTCGATGTCTTCCGCGGAGATGCGGAAATCTGCAAAGCGGAAAAGTATCAACCTGAGGAATATGGCAGCGGGCATAATTTCAGTGAGGTCCGGGGCCAGGAAACGGCAAAACGGGCCATAGAAATCGCCGCTGCCGGGCATCACAATATTCTCCTTTACGGACCGCCGGGATCAGGGAAAACAATGCTTGCAAAGAGGATACTTTCGGTGCTTCCGGAACTTACCCGTGAACAGGCGATATCCACCACCATGATTCATTCAGTGGGGGGCACGCTCCGTGAGGGGCAGGGGCTTGTCAGGCGCCCCCCGCTCCGCGCCCCTCATCATACCGCCTCTGATGTGGCCCTTGTGGGAGGCGGGAGAGTTCCCTCCGTAGGTGAAATATCACTGGCCCACAACGGCGTACTGTTTTTAGATGAATTCGTTGAGTTCCAGAACAATGTGCTCCAGGCCCTGCGGCAGCCTCTGGAAAACTGCGAAATTACCATCTCCAGGGCTTCGGGGACGGTGTCGTTTCCCGCTGATTTCATGCTTGTGGCGTCAAGCAATCCATGCCAGTGCGGATACTATTTTGACCGGGAAATACCCTGCCGGTGTTCAGAGCAGAAGGTGCGCAGTTATTTCCAGAAGATATCGGGGCCGATACTGGACAGGATCGACATGGAGGTACTGATGGGCCGGGTACCATACGGCGATCTGCTGGCAGGAGGAAAAGAGGAACGTTCCGAGGATATACGCAAAAGGGTGACACGGGCAAGGGCCTTTCAGGAGAGCCGATTTTCCGGGAGTAAAACCAGATACAATTCCAGAATGAATAACGATGAAGTGAAACAGTATTGCGCCGTTGACGCTGAAACGGAAAAAGTACTGGAGTCGGCTCTCACGCGAATGCACCTTTCGGCGAGAGGTTTTTTCAGGATATTGAAGGTGGCAAGGACCATCGCTGATCTTGATGAGTGGGAAACTATCGGCAAACAGCATGTGTTGGAGGCGCTGTCATACAAAAATCTGCAGAGAAATTATGATATATAAAGTGTTGCAAAAGTGATACAAATTCATTAATTTTCAACAGTGGAGGATTATCATCACGGGTTTGGGAGAACAAAAAAAGGAAAATGTTTACCAAAAACAGGCCGCAGACAGCCTGAAAAGTGAAAAACTTTAAAAAGCAGAACATCAGCCAGAGTTTTTTATTGAATTTATTTAAAAAAAACATGCAAATGGGATGTTTTTTTTAATATATCCTTCCATGTTAGCCTGTAATATCCAAATGGCACGTAAATTGCATTATATACCTGTATTGTAATAGCATCGATTTTGAGACGATGTGAAGAAAACGGACCTTTTACAGGAGGAAATACATGAAAAACAGTATTTGTAAGGATTGCATCAACAAGGAAATTTGCGGAAAGAAAAGTCTTCAGACATGTGAACACTATGACGTTGTTCTCACAAGGGGTGAAATAATGAACCTCCTTGGAAGCCTGCAGAAGGAGAACCCGTCTTTTGTACCGACAATCCTTGATGCGGTTAAGAAGACTTATCATATTAACCTTGCATACTAAATAGCAGATCTGCATACAATATGTAGAGAAAAGGACTGGTTTCCAGTCCTTTTCTGCGTTTAAAATCCGTATTATGTCGCATTATCGACGTGCGGCACCATTTTATACTTTAATGCAGCGGACCATCTGACCGCTGTTTTTTTCAATTAATGGAATTCTTTTTGACAGGCATTCACTGTCGCCCCGGCTGCAGCGCGGATGGAATACGCATCCTGAAGGTGTTTCCGTGATGGTTGGTACCATGCCGGGAATTGTCTTCATGCGCCTTGTTTCAGTACCAATCGAAGGTATCGCTTCGAAAAGACCCACGGTGTAGGGATGGAGCGGATTTTCGTAAATCTGCCTGATTGAGCCGTACTCCACGATCTCGCCGGCATACATAATTGCCACGGTATCAGCGACATTCGCCACAATGCCGAGGTCATGGGTGATGAGCATGAGGGACATGTGCCGTGTTTCCTGAAGTGAAAGAAGGAGATCAAGTATCTGCGCCTGAATGGTAACATCCAGGGCCGTGGTGGGTTCGTCCGCGATCAATACCTCCGGTTCTGCCGACAGGGCCATGGCGATCATGACGCGCTGACGCATGCCGCCGGAAAGTTCATGGGGATATGAATTGTACCGTTTATCCGCGTTGGGTATACCCACCTGCCGGAGCAGGTCAATCGCGATATCTTTCGCCTCGTCGCGGCTTTTCTTCAGATGGAGGCGTATCGCTTCGGATATCTGGTATCCGATCCGGAATACGGGGTTCAGGGAGGTCATGGGCTCCTGGAAAATCATGGCAATTTCACCGCCGCGGTATTTCCGCATCTCCTCCTCCTTCAGCGAGAGAAGGTCCCGGCCTCCATACAGTATTTTCCCGGAATCAATTATTCCGGGGGGCGATATCAGCCTGAGAACAGAAAACGCCGTGACAGACTTGCCGCATCCTGATTCTCCCACAAGACCAAGGGTTTCACCCTTTTTCAGGGAGAACGATACATCCCGTACCGCGAAATTCTTTGACTCGCGCGTTCTGAAGCTTACGTTCAGTGATTTAATATCAAGAACTGTATCCATGTAATCCCTCTCCCCTGTCACTGCCTTGCCGGAGATGCTGCCGGTCAGGTAATATTGCGGTTTCTCACTGTTACTTCAATGCCCTGTGCGGTGAAGATATTCTTCAGGGACTCAGGATCTTTATCCTCAATAACAAACTTGTAGATCGTGGAGTCCCTGTATCCCAGGACTTCGATTTTTTTCATGGGCACAAGGTTCAGAAGTCCCTTTTCCGTCTGAACCGGTCTCAGTTCGCTGATGTGTGCGAAGGCCACCTTCGATATGTTCCGCGCCTTCAGTTCGGAAATAAAGGTGTTTATTTTTTCAAAAATAATTTCCCGCTGCATAGTGTGTACCGTTTTGTATAAAAAAATATATCGGGGACATGTGCGGTAATATCGCCCCGTAAAAAATCCGTTTCAGTTTCCTGCTTTCGGCTGTACGGTAATGGCTCCCCGCGAATAATCCACGATGTAGTAGGTATAGGAGGGGGGGCCGGACTTCCGGTTCCCGTTAACCGATGGCGCGAAGTTGCACCCTGCCACAATATATTGTATGGAGTCCCGTGTAACACGGGAATATGTCTTTGCATGTCCCGAGAACACGGCGGTAACAGGGTACTTTTTTAAAATATTGTGAAGTGTCTCAGGATTTTTCAGTGAGAATTCGGGATCACTGTTGTTGTCCGCGGTGAAGACCGGATGATGCAGAAAGACAAGTATGCCCGGGGCCTGTTGGAAGCGCGCAATGTCACTTTTCAGCCATTGAAGCTGTTCCCCGATGATCTCCGGAGCGCCACCGGCGCAGGAATCAAGCACAATGCAGTGCAGGGCGCCGTAATTAAAGGAATACCATGCTTTGCGCCGGGTGTATTTACGGTAAAATTCATCGGAGCCGTCAAGAAGGTCCATCTCGCCCTTGACGGTGAAAAGGAGAGGACGGAGACATGTGATGTTCTCGTGAAAGTCCTTGTACTGGCGGGTGATGTCGATTTTCTTTATACCCATCCAGTCGTGGCCCCCGAAAATCATGTCTCCTATATGGACCACGAATACGGGATTGTCTCTGTTGATTGACCTGATCACGGGGCTGACCCGCATGTTTCTTCCCTTGAAAGGGGACTCCGCGTAGGTGTTTCCGGTGATTATAAAGCGGAACGGACCAGGGTCCCCGGTGGGCATTGTGGCGCAGGATAAAAAAACAGCAATACCAGACGCGAGAATTGCTTTTCCCGCATGCCTGCATTGTAATAATCTCCAGATGTTTAAAAAACCTCTGTACATGATGTAATGCAAATCTCCCCGGTTTTTTTCACCGCAGGGCGTTGCCCTGCCGCACGAGCAGCACTCATTGCATCGGGAGAATTGAAAACTGTCAATAAAAAAGGATTGTCATTCAGCATATTTTACAGTATGAGGGCTTACTATGGTAATCACAGGACTTGAAGTATTTCTCGCAGGTATTGACACATACAAAAATAAACGTATGGCCCTCATTGTCAATCAGACTGCGGTAACGGGCACATGCCGCTACCTCTGGGAGGAAATGCGCCGCCTCGGTGTGCCCCCGGTCCGGATTTTCAGCCCGGAACATGGTATTTTCGGCACCGAGCAGGATCAGGCCCCCGTGGGAGGGCAGACGGTGCAGGGCATTGACGTGGTGAGTCTCTACGGCAGCTCCCGGGATACCCTGGTCCCCGACGAGCGCTGCCTTGAGGACATTGACTGTGTGGTGTTCGATATTCAGGATGTCGGGTCGCGGTATTATACCTATGTGAACACCATGGCCCTCTTCATGAAGGCAATGAGCGGCCGGGGCATTGAGTTTATTGTTCTTGACCGCCCCAATCCCCTGGGGGGAGAGGAGGCGGAGGGGCCCTCCCTGGAAGATGGGTGTGGATCATTTGTGGGGGTCTTTCCGGTGTCGGTGCGCCACGGCCTTACGGCGGGGGAGCTGGCGCTTCTGTACCGCGACATGGAAAACCTTGACCTCAGCATTACCGTGGTCATGATGAGCGGGTGGGAGCGCGGCATGTATTATGAAGACACCGGCATTCCCTGGATCCCGCCTTCCCCCAACATGCCCACGGTTACTACCGCCCTGGTGTATCCCGGCATGTGCCTTCTCGAGGGGACCAATGTGTCCGAGGGGCGGGGCACCACAATTCCTTTTGAATGTTCCGGCGCCCCCTTCGCGGAGGCAGGGGCACTCGCCGCGATGCTGAACGGCATGGTGCTGCCGGGAGTGTATTTCAGGCCCGTGGAATTCAAGCCGACATTCAACAAGTACCATGACACAACTGTCCCCGGAGTATATCTCCATGTGACGGACCGGAAGAGTTTCAGGCCGTTCCTGACGGGTGTTGCCGTGACTAAGGCATACCATGATCTCGGGGGAGATTCCTTCAGCTTTCTCCACGATGTATACGAGTTCAACTCACAACACCCCGCCTTTGATCTCCTTGCGGGGGGGGCGGCA
>JAKQCH010000293.1 GCA_029573825.1 Spirochaetota bacterium
CATCGGTGAGGCCGTAAAGGTCGTACACCAGGCGGTCTATCTGGCTGTCAATGGCATCAATTTTCTGCTGGAGAGTTTTTCTGTCCGCATCGGACTTTGCGGATTGCAGCTGGCGCTGGGCTTCGAGCATTGAGGTGACTGCTTTTACCAATTCAGGTGATTCCTGCTCAACAATCGGGAGCGGTGCCATATATTGTTTTTTCCATCTTAAACGGCCACCTTTATCAACGTCACCTAATACTGAAGCAGTTTTTTGCACAAAAAACAATGTGAGCTTCGAATTTAAAATTCCAAGTAAATGTTTTGAATTATTACCAAGTATGAAAGATGTGGTATCCCCATAAAAATTTTTCTCATCATAATTAAATTTATTTCTTGAACCAATTTCTGCATAAATAATCTTTTCTTTCTCAAATTCATCATAATAATCGCATGCACGCAGTTCCCACCAGTAATCTCCCTTGTCATATCTTTTTGAGCATGGAGCTTCATACTGCTTCAGATGTTCAGCTATGGCGGGATATTTTTCCGTCAGCACATTCCATGCAGTCCGGTCATTGCCACCGTTCGTCATTGTCCATCCGCGCGGAATTAGGATAAGGTATTTCCCGGCTTCAAGGGGTGCATACCGTTTAATGTCCCGCCCTCCGAGAAACAGTTTGATAATCTCCGCACTTTTCGGGTCTTCCGCAATCAGCCTGTCTTTTGTCGATTCATCAATCACGAAGGCCTCATTCAGACCTGTTTTTATTCCGTAAAAAATTTTTCCACCAACGTATTCACCAAGGGGCACACCAGCCTGCTTCATCTTTTCTATGATCCCAACCGATTCTTCCGACGCGAGTGTCCAGTTGTCAGCACCAAGGGCATTTTCACTCAACACTTCTCCTACACGGTCTATCTCGTTTTCGAGAGTATCGAAATTCAGGGTTTTAATTGGAGCGTAGGTAAAGCTCTGTTTCCCCTCAGGAGTTGAATTCTCTGTAATCACGATTGCCGGAAACGTTGAGGCCCCTTGAAACACAGGAAGTTCGCCGAAATCGATAATTTGTCGTATCGTCGTTTTCGATGCAACGAAGGTGCGGAGGGCCTTGCCGTAATTTGCACGCATCCATTTATTTGCAACGATATATCCGAAAAGCCCGCCCTCTTTTAATAGTTTGTGCGCTTTCTCAATAAAAAAAACATACAGGTCGGCAGTCCCTGCGAATGTTTCATATTTTTTCGCATACCGCTTAAATTCTTCCCCAAGCGCCTCCTGCCGCACATACGGCGGGTTCCCTATCACACAGTCAAATCCCCACTCAGGACCCCCCTCTCCGCCGCGGAGAGGGGACGGGGGTGAGGTCACAAACGCCTCCTCCCAGTCAAACACGTTCACCTTCCGCATTTCCGTGGTTCCGAAGAGGTCCATGTTCTTGTCGCCGTAGTAGTCCTTCCCTATGAGGGAGTTCCCGCATTTGATGTTGGAGGACAGGTCCGGGAGCAGGTGCATCTGCTCTGTCTTGAAGAGCTGCTCCCGGTACTCAAGGTTCTCGTCCTCTAACACCTTCAGGAGGAGGGAAAGTTTCGTCACCTCCACCGCCTGGGGGTCAATATCTACCCCGTAGATATTGTTCACAAGAATTTTCGACTTCACTTCCGAGGAAAGCCGGTACCTGTCGGCCCCTGCCTCGTAGATGATTCCCGCAGAGAGGGCCTTCTCCCTGCGGCTTTTGTTTTTCAGATAATATTCCAGGTGATAGTGTAAAAGAAAGTCATAGGCCCCTATAAGGAACGACCCGGAGCCGCAGGCGGGATCAAGTATTTTCAGCGGGGCGATATCGACCGGCGTTTTCCCCTTCACCTTTTCACCCACGGTGTGTTCCACAATGTAGCGCACAATGTAGTCCGGAGTGTAGTACACGCCGCCGGCTTTCCGCACCTCGGGCTTTTCCTCGATCTCCACGGCGTGGCCGTATTTCGTCTTCCGGGAAAACCGGATGGTCTTCCCCAGGAACTGCTCGTAGGCGTGTCCCAGAATTTCAATGGGGAGCACCGAAAACTCGTAGGGACACTTTGGCGGGTACATCTCGTCAATGATCTCGTTGAGGATTTTGTCCTCAATAGTGAGGGCAATCATCCAGTCCTCGGAGGTAAAAAGGCTTGAGTTGTACTTCAGGTCCGCCGCGGCGAAAATATTGTTCAGGGCCGGGTAGACCTCCGGGGTGTGGGCAATCTCATGGAGCATGTCGGGCTTCTCAA
>JAKQCH010000299.1 GCA_029573825.1 Spirochaetota bacterium
AATACAGGCGGTGATAAAATTCCCCCCCATTTTACCTTTCAGCAGGTTCTTCATTTCCCGCAGGGCCTCCGCGGGCTGCTTAATGAATTTTCCCCATGAGTTCAGCGACATCTTAACCATGGATGCAATCAGTGCCGACGCGACGCCATGCCCGGACACGTCGCAGATGAACAGCCCCAGCTCCTTCATTCCACCCCGGTAGTGGATATCCACAAAATCGCCCCCCACCCCCATAATGGGCACATATTTATACGCAATTTCCACTTCTCTGAGATCCGGGATGTTCTGCGGAAGCAGGGCGAGCTGAATCTTCTGCGCAAGGAGGATATCCTTCTCAAGCTCTGTTTTCTGCTTTTCAATGATAGCGGTCCGCTCCATCACCATCCGCTCAAGATTGTCCTTTATATCCGAGAGGTCCTGATACATCGTTGAGTTCGCCAGGGCAATCGCGGCATACGCGGTGATATTATGAATGAACGTGATCTCCCGTTCATTGAAGCGTTTCAGATTTGTCTTTTCTGAAAGCAGCAATACTCCCAGAAGTTCCTCGTTGTTGATAAGGGGGAAAAGATATTCACCGCGCAGCGCGGTAAAAAGCGAGAGTATTGTATCCCGGGACGCCGCGTAATTTCCGGATGTTTCCACAAAGCTCCGTTCCAGATAGCTGTGACGGTCCATCAGCAGCGCTTCAATATCCTCATCAAAAGAAAGACTGTTTTCATCTTTATCACGGTAGTTTTTAGAAAAACCCCGCTTTATATAGAGTACTGCCCGTTCAACATGGAGTCCCCTTTTCACGGCATGCACCACCTCGTTTACCAGGTCGTCAAGGTTCTTCAGGAGGGAAATATCTTCAATAAATTGTGCTTCAATTTTGCCCAGATCATAACTCCGTCTGTTGAAGAGCTGATCAATTACAGGCTGAATTTTATTAAAGTACAGGAAATTGAGAAAAAACCATGCAATGAGAATAAGCGACAGAAAGAAAGAGGGTATTTCGAGCACATGAGGCCGCAGCAGACAGAACAGGATAATATTCGGAACCAGGATCAGGGAAGAAAGGATGAACCAGAATGTTGTGACGTGAAGGACGCTGCGAATATCCATCAGCTGGTGCCGAAGTATTCCATAGGTAAGAATCGCGAGCGGAACAAACAGAAAATTGCTGAATGGATAAAAATCTATTCCCCTCATTGCAGGAATATTTGTCAGTGTAAGCAGGGCCGAAAGCACATAGGCTATAAACAGATAGTTGTATTTAACCCGGTTCACAGGATTTTTTTCTTTACGAATAATTCTGTATACAAATATAAAAACGTACACCGTAACGGCGGTGGCATACAGAGAAAAAACCTGAAACGCGATACCATTTTTCGCGATCAGGCCCCAGCTGTAGCGGAAAAATCCGTAAAAATAATAATCCGTGAAGGTAAAGGGAGATATCAGCGCGCTTATTACGAAACACACGATGACAACCACATTCCAGCGTTTTGTAATAATTATCTGAAAGAACAGAACCGTCAACGGAGGCATGAACACATACAGGAAATGCACTCCACGCTCGATTGCGAGGAGCGTCTGTTCATCATCAAAAAGGTGGTGACTGATAAACACCCAGGAAAGCATCGTCCACCAGACACAAATCACCGCAAGCCAGATATTCTCCCGTTTCAGCTTACCCTTGACGAGAGAAAGCGCCGCGAGAAACAATCCAACCCCAAGTGACAGAATCGG
>JAKQCH010000302.1 GCA_029573825.1 Spirochaetota bacterium
ACAACAATATCATCAACATTGCGGACCGGGCACGGTTCAGTGAGCACGGAAATTTCTATTGTTATGCCCCCCAATTCACTGCGGTCAAGAGGAGGGAACCTCGGGTCCCTGAAGGCCGCGTTCCAGGCATTTTCAATAACCGCCTGATACAGCGGCTTCATGCCGGTGATAAATCCGATGCAGCCCCGAAGCGCTCCGTTCTTTTTCAGGGTTACAAAGACCCCCTTCGCGTCGCGGCACGACTGCGGGACTGAGGATTCATTCACCGCAACCTGTTTCCCTCCGGCGAGGTATGAGACAATAGATTTCCGTGCAAGGCTGAGAAGATAGTTTTTCTCACCGGGAGTTATCTCCCCACCGTCAACCACGGGACCTGTTCCTGATGATGCGAGCCGGCCCCTGATTGCGATTGCGGCGTAACTCACAGAATTGCTGCAGTCACCGGATATATGGCAGGATGTATCGTATGCAAGCAGGGACGAGCTGAAATCCCGCAGCGGTAATGACATCGCGATCCTGACAGCGTTCCTTCCGCACATCGTGATGCCGGTTTTTTCAATATATGCAGAAAAACCCTTACGGTCACCACGGAGTATACACGCAATGGCGCCGCCGTCAAGGGACTTCAGCTTTAATTGAACCGTGTTGCTGTCAGATGCAGTGAACGGGATGTAGCCGAACCTGGCTCCGTAATGCGTAAAATCTGAACTTACGATGAAAAGCGGTGACCGGTATCCGGCAGCTGCGGCACTGATATGATGTGCGGCCTTTTCTGCGTCACCGTCAGTGATATCGCCCACCAGGACGGGGATGATGGGAATATCCTTTTCCATTCTGTCCCCGTACATGCACTGGAGAAACGGGAGCTGTATTTCTATCGCATGTTCCTGCTGATGGGCATGGGGATGCCTGATGAAACCGCTTTTCTTCAGCAGAGACAACACCGCATCCTTCGCGACCCGCACCCTGCCGAGGGGCGTTTCATACCAGTCCACCGGGAGCACCGAACACCCGCTGAAGGCACTGTGGTGGGAAGGGGCAAGTATCACCACAAGGTCCGGCATGGTACCCCTGAGGGAATTATATCCCGCAGCAGCGACCTTTCCGGACCAGGAATACCCCGCATGAGGAAGTATCAGGACAAGTGGCTTCTCCGCCGGTGCGGACGCTTTTATTTCATCAAGAAGCCCGTTGATGACTGCCCTGAGAGCGCCCGCTTCCGCAGGATACCATGTTCCCGCCAGGACAGGATACCGCACCTCCGGTCCCGCGTTCCTGCCGCATACCAGGGACACCGCAAGGACCAGACAATATATGCTACACCTGAATTTTCCCATATCATGCGCTCCACAAAATTCTGCGCCTGCAGCGCATCCGCACTGCAGGCAGCGGTTTCATATCAATAGAGCTATATCAACCCCAAAAAACAAACAGCGCATCGCGGCAAAGGATCAATCACCATTTGTTTTCCCAGTCTATTTCTGCAGTCGATTTCATCAGGACAACAAAGGCCGCGATACCCCCTTGTCCAGTACACGAAACTCAGTAATGATAGCAAAGAGAGCCTGATAATTCAACTATAATATCAGAAACATGTATTCCTTCCGCCTGATTATATCAACCCCGAAAAAATCATTTCTAAATATCTTGACACAATTGCCGGTTTTTATATTTAATACTGTGTCGGTATTTTACACCTGATATCTCAGCACACCGGAAAACTATATGCGAATGTACCCGGCATGAGTTTACATCCAGTCGAAAATACAGTCCGGTCTGCGGGAAGTTATCATAATACTATTACACAGTCATGAGGAGATGTACAATGCCAAAACCATTACGAAGTGAAACAAGCACCCAGGGAAGAAGGATGGCGGGAGCCCGTGCTCTCTGGCGCGCCAATGGAATGAAAGAGGAACAGTTCGGGAAGCCGATCATTGCCGTGGTGAATTCCTTCACCCAGTTTGTTCCCGGACACGTCCACCTTCACGAAATAGGCCAGCACGTGAAATCACTTATTGAAAAACAGGGCTGCTTCGCGGCGGAATTCAATACAATAGCTATTGATGACGGTATCGCAATGGGGCACAACGGTATGCTCTATTCCCTCCCGTCCCGGGACCTGATTGCCGACAGCGTCGAATACATGTGCAACGCCCACATGGTTGACGCGATGATCTGTATAACCAACTGCGATAAAATCACACCGGGAATGCTCATGGCATCAATGCGCCTGAATATCCCGACGATCTTCGTTACCGGCGGCCCCATGGAAGCCGGTGTCATAAACGGAAAAAAATACGATCTCATTGACGCTATCGTCAAGAGTGCGGACCCCGCAGTATCCGACAGTGACGTTGCAGACATCGAAATGATGGCGTGCCCCACATGCGGTTCATGCTCCGGCATGTTCACCGCCAATTCAATGAACTGCCTCACGGAAGCCCTCGGACTTTCACTTCCCGGCAACGGCACCATCGTCGCAACCCATAAGAACAGAATGAAACTCTTTGAAGAGGCTGCGTCACAGATTGTTGAAATCACTGAAGAGTATTATTACAAGGACAACAAGTCAGTGCTGCCCCGCTCAATCGCGACCAGAGAGGCGTTTCTGAACGCGATGTCCCTCGACATCGCCATGGGTGGTTCCACCAACACTGTGCTCCACCTCCTCGCTGTTGCGCATAACGCGGAAGTAAACTTCACCATGAAGGACATCGACAGGCTTTCCCGGAAAGTGCCGAACCTCTGCAAGGTCGCTCCCAGCTCACAATACCATGTTGAAGATGTAAACCGCGCCGGGGGAATTCTCGGCATCATGGGAGAGCTCGACCGCATCGGCCTTATCGACCGTTCTGTCAAGCGTGTTGACTTTGCCACACTCGGCGAAGCAATTGACGCTTTTGACATCATGCGGGGCTCTGTAACGGACGAAGCATTGCTCCGCTACAGCAGTGCTCCCGGCGACAGGGGACGCAATCTGGTGCTCGGCTCCCAGAATGAGATGTACGATGAACTCGACCGTGACCGGGAAAACGGCTGTATCCGCAAC
>JAKQCH010000335.1 GCA_029573825.1 Spirochaetota bacterium
TCACCATCGGGTCCCTTATCGGGGTGCTCTTTTTCTCGCTCATCGCATTTTTCCTGCTATCAGGCAAAAACAAGTCCAAAGCGACATTCCATATCGGGACAAGCTGGGCGATGATGGCTGTATTTAACTTTGGGTATGTAATATCTTCCAGCATATATCATCCCCTCGCGGCATATCACCGCTGGCTGACGGTATTTCTGATTCTTGCGGCAATATGCCATTACAATGTGCTTTACTTCTATTTTCCCACTGAAAGGAACCCCCGGGCGGCAAAAAATCTTTTTATTGCCATGTACGCCATCACCATCCTCACATTTTGCGCGTTTGTCGTGGTATCCCTCGGGGCTGAAAAGATATTTCATTTCAGGGGCCACTACTGGGATTTTGACGCCGATGCCCCGAGCAAGGTTGTGGCTATCATCATAATGCTCTTTTTAGGGATAAACATCATCCTCTGCGGATGGCGCATTATAACAGGTGAGAAAAAAGAGCGCCTGGTGCTTCTCCTTCTCGGCATTACATTTATTATTGCCTCCATTGTACCGTCAGTAACAAACACCCTCAGCCGTGACGGCACCATAAGCAGGGAAGTTTTTCAGAACACCTGGGTGTTTTTTAACGTCATGGGTTTTTTCCTCTGGATGGTGGTATACCTGAACAATGTCAAGGAACGAATATCCTTTATGGGGAAACTCATCGGGATTAGCATCGTGACAATTCTGGTGCTGCTGCAGTTCAACAGCTTCTTTTTAATGAAAGAACGCGATGAGGCGTACGACGAACTGCACAGGAAAACCGTCCTTATGGCTATGCGCACGGGCATCAGGGAAGGAAACATGCAGTACATTGTTGCCTATGACCTCGCAGGCGGCACGTTCACAAACATATCCGGGAACAGCCGGGTCGATATCAACGCCCTGCAGTCATCCTTCGACAATGCATTTTTATGGGAAAAAATCCGGAAGGTGAAAAAACAAAACTTCCGCGCCGGAATCCGGCAGGCCCTTGAGTCCGTTCCCGCCTACTGCAGGGGATATCGTGATGCCGTTGTCCGGTATACTGATACACTGCCAGATAACGAGGGAAACCCCTCGGCGCGGGCCCTTGAATACATACAGTCCCTCGAGAGCCGCCTTATCTCAATATCCAACACACTGAAGAAAATCCCCCCTGAGAATTTCAGGGAAGATGCAGCAGTATTGTTAAATAAGACCGGTATATGGTTTGCGCCTTTCCGGGAAGCCCTGTCCGCGTATCTGACCGCAAGCCCCCTTGAGGGCATTGCGCTCCGCAACGGAGCGCTGCAGTTTCTCACACCCTTCGAAGGGCCGGGAACGAGGCTTTACCGGAGACATAAAGACGGAACCGGCCATTCAATTGCATTCATGGTTATGGACCATGCGAACAACCGCATTATCGAAGCGGGATTTCCCTATACTGACTACCGTGCCTACATGCACCCTTCGGTGCTGATGATAATCATAATGCTTCTCGCCGCTGTTATCGTGGTGCGGTTCGGGTTCCGGCTTTTCTTCGCAGGCATTCTGGTAACTCCGCTCCGGGAGCTTTCCCACGGTGTCCGTGAAGTGAATAATGGCAACTTTGACGTGCAGGTACCGGTAAGAATTGAAGATGAAATCGGCTACATAACCCGGACCTTCAATAACATGGTCGCCACAATGAAAAAAATGATGGAAACCATTTCTGAAAATTCTGTCGAAGTAAAAACAATCAGCTCCGACCTGAATAACTCATCATCTGACCTTTCGGACATCGCCAGAGAGCTTGCCTCAATCGTTGAGGAGGCCGCCAGCGCTTATGAGGAAATGTCCGCATCATTCGAGACCAATCTCACAGACGTGAAGGCGCAGATGGACAGCTCTGAACAAATCAAGGAGGAAATTCTCAAAATAAACACCAGCAGCGGTGAGCTTTCCAAACGGATAGGCACCCTCACAACTAGTATTGAAGGAGCCGTGGGCCTTGTGGAAATGGGTGAGAAAACCATGAACAAGTCCGTAAAGGCTATCGGCGACATGGCGGACTATCTGCGCCAGCTGGATGGCACCATCAACCTCATTGATGAAGTGGCGGACAAGATAAACCTCCTTGCCCTGAACGCCGCAATTGAAGCATCACGGGCCGGTGAAGCGGGGAGAGGGTTTTCCGTCGTGGCGGACGAGGTCAACAAATTAGCCGATCAGACCACAGACCTGGTGAAAGGCATTCGAAGCACCATTACGGAACACACGAACCGCATATCTGCTGAAATAAGCTATATTGGCGATACCGCCGGTATTTTTAATGAGGTGCGGGAAAAGATAATGGAAACCAGCGGGGTCCTCACGGGGACACTTGATTTTACCGGCGAACTCGCGTCCATGAACAGTGAAATCCGGGATGAAATAAACAGGCTCTCAGACATCTCCAGCAGCGTCTATACCTTTTCCCTGGAACAGAAGAACACGGTCAATGAGCTGACCCGGGCAATTAATACCATCACGGATATTTCACAGAAAACCCTTGAAAGCGCCGACATGGTGCGGGGATACTCGAAAATCATTGACATGAG
>JAKQCH010000337.1 GCA_029573825.1 Spirochaetota bacterium
GTTTATATGCCGGGCAATTGCTGACGGTGCGGCAGATAAATATAAATGGGTGATGATGAAGATACAAATCTATCAAATCAATATGTACATGTCAATATATCATTTATATTTCTGTACATTTTATCCCATGAGAATTTTTCATCATGAGGCAGCGGTTCATCTCCGTTACCAGCATAATAATATTATGATATCACATTGCCGGGCTTTTATCAGGAATAAAAAATTATAAGGGAGGAATTACATGAAAGTTTATGAATTTACAAAATCATACGAACTTTTCGAAGAAGCGAAAAAATATGTGCCCAATGGGATTTACGGTCCCCGAACTCCGACATTTCTGACTTTCGGTTCATATCCTGCCTTTATAAAACGGGGGGAAGGGTGCAGGATATGGGATGTCGACGGGAACGAGTTCATTGACTACATGTGTTCTTTCGGGACCAATCTTCTGGGGCTCAAGCATCCGAAGGTGGAGGCGGCGGCGAAAAAGCAGATGGAAAACGCGGACTGCTTTACCCTGCCAAGCGATCAGTGGCTCCCCATGGCAAAAAAAATGACCGGCACCATTCACAACGGCGACTGGTGCGTGTTCGGGAAAAATGGTTCCGATGTCACGTCATACGCTATTGCGGTTGCCCGGGTCTATACCGGCAGGTGGATAATCCTGATGGCAAAGGGATCCTATCACGGGTCTCATGCGTGGTGCCAGCCTCATGGAGCGGGAATCCCGGAAGAATGGAAGAGCCATATCCGGTATATTGAATACAATGATGCTGATGACCTGAAACGTGTGGTTGAGGAAAACAGGGGCGCTATTGCAGCGATTATACTCACTCCGCACCGCCACGACGCATTGCGTGACCAGGAGCTCCCCGCACAAAAGTTTGTCGATACGGTCAACACCCTCGCGGAAAAGGAGAAATTCCTTGTTATTATCGATGACATCCGGTGTGGATTCAGGCTTAACCTTTCCGGCAGCGCCCTGCATTATGGCTATAATGCGGACCTTCAGTGTTTCGGGAAAGCAATGGCGAACGGTTATCCCATCGCTGTCGCTATGGGCCGGGAGATACTCAAGGAAGAAGCGTCGAAGGTGTTTTTTACCGGGACTCATTTTTTCTCCGGGGTTCCTTTTGCGGCGGCCATTGCCACTATTGACGAAATACAGGCAAGCGGCGCCATCGAAAAAATCGCGAAGCTGGGGACAATGCTCATGCAGGGGATGTCGGATGCGGCGTCATCAGAGGGCGTGAAGGTCACCCTGTCAGGGCCCCCGGCAATGCCTTTCATGAACTTTCATGATGACCCGACATTCGAAAAAAACAGGTACTTCTGCGGTGAAGCGGCGAAGCGCGGTATTTTCTTTCACCCGCATCACAACTGGTTTGTGTGTGCCGCCATGGAGGAAAAGGATATTCGGCAGACCATTGAAGTTTCTGCCCTGTGTTTTAAACTTACCAAAGAACAATTCGGAGGCTGATATGCGCTGGAACCATGCCGGTATTAAAAGTTCGGATGTTGAACGGTCACTTCATTTTTATTGTGACATACTCGGGCTAAGGAAACTGGAGACCATTACAATTCTTGAGAAAAATTATCACTTTGTTGGTAATGAAAACATCTCCCTTGAAATAGAAGCAGGGAATCCCGGGGATCAGCAGGCTGTCCCAAAGGAAATGACAGGGCTGTATCACATGGCCCTCACCGTTGATGACCTTGATTCCCTGGCGGCGAAGCTCCGGGAGCACGAGGTGACTTTTATTATACCGCCGGTACAGCTCCGCCCTGACAGAAAGATATGTTTTATTGAAGATCCTGATGGAGTATATATTCAGCTAATACAGTATTTAGAGGAGTAGCGCGGCAATGGCGCCGCGTCTCCTCCGGGAGACTACTCTGGTTCGGTCAGATATTTATGTATCCCGTCAGCAGCATCCTTCCCCTCCTGTATGGCCCATACCACCAGAGATGCGCCGCGGCGTGCGTCCCCTGCGGCAAAAATTCCCCTTTTGCTGGTCATCATGGCGCTGTCTACGGCGATGTTTCCCCT
>JAKQCH010000442.1 GCA_029573825.1 Spirochaetota bacterium
GCAATATGCTGTGCAAACCGCAATATTGATTGATCATTTGTCGGGTCAAGTCTTTCAGTTTGTTTTGTATAAATATTCTTAAACCTTGTGTCCCTCCTTTTACCTTCATATTCACCGTCAAAAACATTTGTATTATTTTTAATCATATTAACAAGACTTTTTACCAGAGGGCCGTTTTTATCCAGTCCATCACTGGCATATCTTGATACTGACTGTCGTAAAGTTTTTTGCAGTAATTCCATATCACCCGGTGTCAGTTTATCTGTTAAGCCGAGTGCATTTGAAAGCCTTGCCTTTTTATTCACATACTCAATTATTTCCTCATGTGTTAAACTCTTTTCTCCATTTTCTCCTATTCGTTTATTGTATTCCTCCACAGTATTAAGTTCATTGGATACCGTTTTTAAAAGCCTTTTTTCGTTTTCACTCAAGTCCGGGTTGTTCTGTAATCCATTATTAAAACTATCATCTTTCCTTAAATCCTTAACTATTTTTGCGATACTCTCTTTAGTTATTTCATTCGTTTTTGAATCACGTTGTATGCGTGAATTCATCTCGCGTACTATTTTTGGCGTATATAATCCGCTAATAGCATCTGACGCCATTGAGACAAGTCCGGCTCCTATTGAATGAAAAAAGTTTTTTGCATACTTATCACCTTGATTTGACAACTGAAGCGCTTTCGCAGCCCAATCTTCAATTACCCCGGATGATTTTTTCTGTTTCGTCACAGGATCAACTTTCTGTCGGCTTAATATCCATTCGTTCGCCTGACTTCCCAGAAAATTTCCAAGGTCATATGCACTCGGGGCCATGTTGTTCCAGTTCATTTTCGAGTAATCATTTTTGAAACCATCTCCTCCGAAGGCATGGTAGGAGGCCGTCATTATCAGACTGTTGATGCCGCCTGAAATTACCTTTTGAGAGAACTGGTCTCCCCACTGTTCCGGCATCATTGAAGTTCCCTGCTTGTTTCCGGATTGTGCCCGTTCACTTCCGGTATTGGAATTTTTGCTCATCGACTTTGTCACCGCAGCGGATATTCCTGAAGCAATGCCTACTGTGGCATGCTCTTTCCAGTTTTCTGTATCAAAACCAAAGCTCATATTATTCCAGCCGCTTGAGCTTATCGTCAGGCCCGACATGGCAAAGCCCGATATCCCGGCAGAAAGGCCAGTGCCGAGAGCTGTGTTTGAAAAATTCGGCCCCATGGCTCCGTTCAGGGTATTTGAGAGAGCGTAGCTTGCTATATTCCTCACCGCCCCCTCACGGAACTGCCTGTTGCTCCAGCCAATACCGCCGCCTTCTTCGTAATCAATGCCCGAAGCGGCTATGTTCACGAGTATTCCCGCGGGACCTGCCATACCGGCGGCAAAGCCCACGGCTCCCTGCATTAACGCATGCTTTCCTGCAATCACCCCGTCCTTCGTGTCAACCGCGAGAAGCGCTGCATTTACAGCGAACGCGGCCCACGGTCCGGCAAAACAAGCCCCGATCTTTGCAACAGTCATAGGGTCCGGGCCGCCCGGGACTATGGGTGTCCGGTACCACCCCATGCTCAACAGCGCCATTCCCTTTACATAGCTTTCGTATGCGCTGCTGAAATCCCCCTGAAGCCGGGCAAACTCATCCTTGCTGTGGGTCGAGAAGGTGCCGCCTTCTCCTAACACATTTTCTATTTCACGGTTCAGGTGGGCCTGTTCAAGCTTAACGTAAATTGCGAGGTCATCGGAGTTAATGCCGCGGTAACTTGAGGGATCGGAAAAATCTATCATGGTGCCGTCAAGGCCTTTCAGGGATTTCAGGACTACGGTGGTGTTTACAAAATCCGCATAATCCTGAAACCGTATTGTCTTGTACTTGGTGGCCGCGAGACTGTGGCTCCGTACTACTTCAAGGGACCACTGTCGTGTTTCATGCCGCATAAATGGCGCATCATAGTAATACGCAAGGCCCGTCATGACGTTGTCATAATTATTCTGGTTCGCTTCGCCAAGCTGGTATTCGAAGTTACCTAATATTTCATGGATAATATCGATCATCCGCAGGTTCTGCATCACCAGCATCCCCTGCTCAAAATCCTCCATTTCCTCCTTGTACCGTGCGGAGAGCGCCGGGGAAAGTCCCAGGTTCAGCATTTCCGCGAACCCCGCCGTGGTGTCCACGGAGTTCATGGTGTTCCCGAGTACCCCGATCCCCGCGGGGACCCTCATCATGGCGTCACGGAGCAGGGT
>JAKQCH010000355.1 GCA_029573825.1 Spirochaetota bacterium
CATTCCGCATGGAGGTCAGGGAAGTTGTCAGCTCGTACCGGGAATCTCTCAGATGTCTTGAAACTGACAGAGAGACTCTCATGCGGAAGGCCCACGAAAGATATCCCCTGCTGAACTATAATGATATTGACAGCTATTACCGTTTGCTGAAATTCGTTTTTACCCCGGAGCTGAAAAAGGGGCTGCAGTTTTATTTCAACGAAGCGGCGCAGTTAGGCCTTATGGCGGAAGTGCCTGAAATTCATTTCACGGTACTTTGATCGGGTGATGTGTTCCGGTTTATATTCCCTTTCTTTTTTGTTCCCGGATATTACTATGATATTAAGGAGTGATGAACTATGAAAAAAATATTTTGTCTGCTGTTTATTCTTGCCGCAGCTGTTTCAGTGCCGGGTTACGGACAGGAGCAGCACGCTCCCGGGGCCCCGGGAGCCGGTCCCCGCGTATCGGCACATTCTGAACATGAAGAAATTATTGCGGTGCTGCCCTTTTATGATTTTGCCGGGTCATCGGTGAAATATCTTTCATTATATATACCGGAGCTGGTCCGGGACCGCATTGATGGTGATGGAAGAATACGTATACTGGATTCCAAAACTATCGATGACGCAATGAAGGAGAAGAATATTGACTCCGGCATGCTCTATGACCGGGAAACAGCGTCAGCGTTTGTGAAGGGCATTGGCGCAACCCTGGGTCTTGGAGGCAGATACATTGTAGAGGGGAAAACAATCCGCATTGATTATTTTCTTGTAAATATAAAAAAGAATGCCGTGGAATCCGGGACACAGTTCCAGGGGAATATTGATGATGACCTTCTCGATACCGTTGAACGGTTTGCAGACAGGAGTACTGAATGGTTCAAAATACAGGCGCTCTCAGATGTTGTTTTTCGGCTTGATGCAGGGAGTCGTACAAAACTTCGGGCCCTTTTTGAAATGGTGAAGGAGTCCAGAGCGGGTATTGTGTTTACAAACAAGTGGCTTTTCTCGCTGTGTATCTTTCTCAGTTTTTTTATTATTGCGTTCCTGGTGCGTCTTTTTGTCGAGAAAATTTTACAACGTCTTGCGGACAGAACATCCGCTACAATAGATAATGACCTGATCGAAGTGTCAAAAAAACCGCTGAAGTGGATCATCCTCGCCTTCGGTTTCAAGCTTGCCATCGTTCCCCTCAAACTGTCAACAACGGCGGCGCTTTTCTGGAATAGTGTAACGACGGCAGTTGTGATCTCCTTCGCCGCGTACTTCCTCCTGAAGGCTTCAGAAATACTGATTCACGTATGGGGAGGAAAGGTCGCCGACAAAATTGAGACACGCATAAATGATGATCTTGTGCCGCTGTTTGTGAAAATGACTAAAATATTTATCATAATAATTGCAGCGCTGATTGTGCTTTCCAAGTTCGGCATTGAGATAGGCCCCCTTGTGGCTTCTCTCGGGGTGGTGGGCTTCGCGATCGGCTTTGCGGTGAAGGACACGCTATCAAATATAATCGCGGGAATAATACTTATCCTGGACCAGTCAATGGCAGTGGGAGACAAGGTAACGATTGACGGTGATACCGGGGTGATAAAAAACGTGGGGCTCCGAAACACCATGCTCCTTACCTATGACAATGAGATGATAGTAATACCCAATGGCGATCTGATGAACAAGAAATTCAAAAATTTCGTTCTCCCTGACCCCACTATCCGGGTGGTGGTAAATTTTGGTGTCGCCTACGGCACCGAGGTGGATAAAGTTGAAGACGCGGTGATGAATGTGATTAAGACCATCGAAGGGGTCGTTGATGAGCCGAAACCAGTGGTGGTGTTTTATGAAATGGGCGATTTTTCCCTGAACTTCCAGGCGAAGTTCTGGATATCGATGTATAGTGATCAGTACGACAAGAAGATCGAGGCGACGAAGAAGATATACAGGGCGCTGAACGAGGCGGGGATATCGATACCATTCCCCACCCATACTGTGTACCTGGAGAAATAATCAGACATG
>JAKQCH010000361.1 GCA_029573825.1 Spirochaetota bacterium
TGTTCAAAAAATAGCCTTCGTTGTGCCGTGCCGTTTTCATTCATGATTACTACCGCTTGCTGGAGTGTAGAGCACAGGGATTCATGCTTTCCGCAGCAGTGGAAAGGTTACCTGATACTCCCGTATTCTTATTATCGTTCCTGAATGGTGAGAAAATGAGTACACTTCCCTGTATTTCATCCGAATATCACCATTTCCGGTATTATGGTTCCTTCTTTTCAGCATGTTGAATGCTTCAGTGTGTAATTCCTGAATTTTTCACATAACTGCATGTCAATTCTCTTATTCATAATATTAATGGAACCTTTCCTGATGTCGCCGGATTCATATTGTGACAGTTCCTGAATGTATTTCAAACAGGTTTTTTGTCTTGTATTTTTTATAATTAATATGTACATTCGTGATATTGTGTTTTAATTAAGAATGGACTGTTATATAATTTTAAGGGAAAGATTGGAAAATGGATAAAAGAGTCCTGATTGTAGAAGATGATCCCGTATCAGCAAAAATACTTGAATCTGTCCTTCAGGAAAATGGATATAATGTTGAAACTGCCGAAAACGGTGTGGAGGCGGTCAAAAAATTTGATGGCTCGCCCTTTCTCATCGTTATAACAGATCTTGAAATGCCGGAAATGGGTGGTGAAGAGCTTATAACAAGACTTAATTCCTATGACAATCCGCCGATTATATTTGTTCAGACTGTTCACGACGAACTCTCGCGTGTTATCGAAGTAATGAAACTGGGTGTGTATGATTATCTGGTAAAACCGGTCAACACCCAGGACATTCGTATAAAGATGAACCGCGCATTTGAAGCTGCGGAAATGATAAGGCTCAAAAGGATTGTTGAGAAAGAAAAGATAATACGTCTTGAAAACCAGCTGGAATGGGTCCGATGGAAGGAAATGGCAGGTTCGGACAGTGAAATCCGGCGCAAGGACAAAGCTCTCTTTCACAGCCTCCAGACGAGTTTCAATCAGGGTCAGGGATTTGGCGCTCTTGTGACGCTCCTCGAATTGGTGTCATCATCGGCTAAAAAACATGGTGATCACTTTAATGTTGATGCCGGACTTATGGAGCTTATTCGCGAAAATATGAAAATGGCGTCAAATGCCCTTGGGGTGTTCCGGGAGATCGACTGGCTGCTTTCAAATGATCTGCCACTTGAAGATACAACATGCGGAGACATGTACCGCATTCTCCAGGATGCTGTGGATGCTGCAAAACGGTATACTGAAAAGAAAAATTTAGGCATTCTCATAAGCGAGAGAAAGGACATATTTAATGATCTGAAAGTAAGGATATCGGAGAAGCATTTTTACAGAGCGGTTTTTGAAGTGATTATGAATGCATGCAAGTTTTCAGAAAGTAATTCGGATATAATAATAATGCTGCATCAGCGGGATGACTCGGTTGAAATATCTTTTCTCAACAAGCCGCTTTCTTCTGAGGATGGAGATATCGGCATACCGATGGGATATGAATATATATTGTTTGAACCGTTTTTCCGGATGACAAAAAATGTCTTTGAGGATTTTAACACTCTAGATTTCGGTCTGGGACTTACTATTGTTGAAAAAATTCTGATGCGTCACAAGGGGAAAGTGGCAATTTCCAACATTCAGGATTACACTGATGTCACCAGGGGACCGGTAGTAAAAGTTAACTGCGTGATGACAATTCCGCGTGTTAAATAATTTCTAACCGGTATTGATGGTGTAGATATGAATATTCCTTAAAAAAGGAATTCATATCCTCTTCGTATATGAGAATTGATAAATGAAGAAAAATTCCGGGTTAAAGCGTTTTCTTTTAATGTCCCTTGTCCTCATTTCCCTGACCGGTCTTATCCTGATACCGTGGATGGGCCATAATGAGGTTTCCAGAAAAAAAAATGAACTCATGGTCCTTGTCAGGACTGTAACTTCCTTTCTCCATCCTTCTGAGATCGCATCCCTCACCGGTACCCCGCGTGATCTCAACAGTCCGGTGTACCTGAGGATTAAGCGTCAGCTGTATGAACTCAGTGCCGCTGCGCCATCAGTCCGGTTTCTTTATATTATGAGGATGTGCGGCGGGAATTTGATTTTCCTTGCTGATTCAGAACCTCCCGAATCACCGGACTATTCACCACCTGGTCAGATATACCATGACGGCAATGATGAAATGGCAGCAGTGTTCACCATGGGCCGTGAAACAGTATACGGCCCTCATAAAGATTCATGGGGGACCTGGATAAGCGCCCACGCGCCTCTCCGTGATCCCGGTACCGGCGGTGTAATCGCCCTTGTCGGAGCCGATACAGATGTGTCGGATATCGCGGCAGCGGTGATTGGCAGGATATGGTATTCAGCAGCGATGATCTTATTTCTTCTGGTTTCTCTGATAATTCTTTATCGGGTCGTCAAAAAAAGTGAATTAAGCAGAAACCGGATAGAGGTACTCGATGCCCTCAGGATTGATTCTGAAAAAAATTACCGTCGTATTATCGAAAATCTTGAAGATTCCTACTACCGGATAGATCTCCAGGGAAAAATCATTCAGGTAAATCCATCATTTGTCAGGCTTTTCCGCTATGCGTCAACGGAGGACCTGATCGGTGGTGATGTGCGGTCACTGTGGTTAAATCCAGTTGAGCGGGATACATTTATCGCCGAACTGGACTCAACAGGGAAGGTACGAGACTATGAAATCCAGGGATTGCGGAAAGACGGAACTGACTTTTATGCGGCAATATCGGCACATCTGATAAGCAATGATAAGGGAGAAGTTTTCGGATACGAAGGGCTCCTGCATGATATAACTGAACAGAAAGAACGGGAGACACGATACCGCAATTACAATTCAATGTTTTCCAGCATGGTGGATATCCTTTCCGGCGGTGATATGCTGTCGCAAATAAAACTGCTCACCGAATTGTCGGCCCATGTGTTCGATGTCGCCTATGCCGGAGTGTGGAGGCTGGATTCCCGGAAATCCCGCATGTGCAATGTGGACCTTTATAACCATAACGAAGGTTCCCACCACGACGGATATGACCTTGATGTCAGGGAACTGAATGATTACATTCACTTCCAGAGACAGAGCACGGTGATTTCAGTGCAGGATGTATATACGGACGAAAGGACAAAAAAAATACCCTCCTTTATATTTTCTGAATTTCAAACATCATCCGTTATGGACATACCGGTATTTCTGGAGGGCGCATTATGGGGGATGCTTTCATTCTGGCATTCCGGTGAGAAGAGGAAATGGCATCCGGAGGAGGAACAGGTGGCAATTACCCTCTCCGCACAAATAAGCATTATCATTGAAGCCGATGAGAGGAAAAAAGCGATTGCTGCGCTCCGCGACAGCGAAATGCGATTTCGCGCAATCGCGGAACAGGTGACAGATATTATTTTTGTTACTGATATTGAGAGTACTATTGAGTTCATATCGCCATCTGTAACCGATGTTCTTGGCTGGAGCAAGGAAGATGTGCTGCAGCATACCTTGGCCGATTTTCTTCCGGAACATGAGTTTGAAAAATGTGCCAGGGCATTTGAAGATACCATGTCATCAAAAAATGCTTTGAAAAACGTACAGCTGCAGGTCCTGCATCGAAACGGTGGGATTATTTTTGTGGAACTGAACATCTCCCTTCTCTGGCGCAATGACCGGGTGGCTGGTACGATCGGGGTAATCCGGGATATTACCGAGCGGAAGTTAACAGAGGAAAAAAATAAATCCACCTTAGAGCGCCTAAGGGAGTTGGAGTTTATTATCAACCATAGTCCTGTAACAGTCTGGGTATGGCGCCCGGGAAAAGAAAGCATTATAGAATTTGTTTCTGATGGTATTGGCGCCTATGGATACCGCACGGATGAAATAATGGGTAATGGGCTGATGTACCTGGATATAATCCATCCCGAAGATGTAAACCGTGTCAATGAGGAGATTGACAAATGTACCAGAGATGGTCGCAGTGATTTTAATCAGGAATACCGAATAAAAACACGTTCAGGCGATACCCGATGGGTCGATTCAAGGGTAATTGTAAAAAGAAATCAGGATGGAGCCGTGGAGCGCTATCAGGGTATAATAATCGATATAACCGATAGAAAGGAAGCGGAAAACCTCCTCCACCGGCGGGATGAACTGCAAAGGATGCTCATGGACCTTGGGGCCGAGTTCATTCATGTCAGCATGGACCATATCGACACCGCGATCACCGATGCCCTCGAATCCATAGGTACATATACTGAAGTTGACCGGGCATTTGTGTTCAGCTATGATTTTAAAGCATCAAAAGTACACTGCACTCATGAATGGTTTGCAAGCGGCCTGAAGTCATATATGCACCGGCTGCAGGATATTTCCCTGGGACCGTTCAACGGATTGACGGCGTCCCACCGTTCAGGGCGGACGGTGGTGGTGAGCGATATGGACAACTGCAGGCCGGATGACCCGCTGTACGGATATATCAGATCCCACGGCATTAAAACAATCCTGACAATTCCTCTTATGGACGAAGAGGAATGCCTTGGTTTTATTGCTTTCTGCATGGTGTTTCGGAATAAAGAATGGTCAAAGGACGAGATCAATCTGTTGAAAGTGCTCGGGGAGCTCTACGCGAAGCTCGAGATACAGCGGCGTTATGAAACACAGCTTATTGAGGCCAGGAAGGCGGCGGAATCGGCAAACATTGCCAAGGGACAGTTCCTTGCAGGGATGAGCCATGAAATACGGACCCCCATGAACGGGGTTATTGGAATGGCGGAGCTGATGTTAAGCACCCCCCTTACCCAGGAGCAGAAAAGGTATGCCCAGATTATTAGTTCCAGCGGAGAGCACCTCCTCACCCTGATTGATGCAATACTTGATTACTCTAAGTTTGAGGCAGGCAAGTTTGACATCGTAATTGATAATTTCAATTTGCGCGAAGTCGTTGAGGATATCATTGACTTCATGGCTTTGCGGGCCCAGAAAAAGGGGCTCGAGTTTGTATGCGTAGTTCAAAAAGATGTCACCACCCGCTTGCGTGGTGATCCTTACAGGCTTAAACAGGTAATGATAAACCTTGCGGGGAACGCGATCAAGTGTACTGATCACGGAGAAGTTGTGATCCGGATTGCGGCAATCTCAGACACCGAGAGCAGAACCGACCTCAGATTCGAAGTTACGGACACGGGTAAAGGCATACCGGAGGATAAAATCCCTTTGCTTTTCCAGCCTTTTGTGCAGCTTGATTCATTGCCGGGTACCGGCCTTGGACTGGTGATAAGCAGGACAATCGTTGAGCTTATGGGAGGAACCATCGGCGTATTCAGTGAGCCGGGAAAGGGTTCGACTTTCTGGTTTGAGGTGCCATTTGAAAAAGCGGCGCAGGAAAACACCGGGGGTGATGTCGATACGGGAGCTTTTGCCGGCCAGAATGTGCTGGTTATTGACAGGAGTATGCCCTCTTGCCAGCATCTCTGTGAAACAATGGCGGCGTGGAATGTACTCTGTGCTTCTGCTCACGACACCGTCGAAGCGCTGCGGAAAATCGCCGAAGCCCGTGATCGGGGAAATCCCTTCACCGTGATGATCCTCGATTCCGGTGACGCCGATGGATCTCCGGATGATTTTGGTGAGTTCATACGTCTGGCGAAAAAGGAAAACGGCGGCAGCAATATCATCCCTGTTCTCATGACAAAAATTTCCGATCAAATTGATACTGCTTCCATTGTCCGGATTGGTTTTTCTGCAGGGATTTCAAAGCCGGTAAAACACTCAGCCCTTTACAATTGTCTCGCAGACATTACCGGCGCGGCTGCTGCATCTTCGGAACAATTATGGTCCCCTGAATCTGATGTCATTGAGGGTGATGATATCATCCTCAAGCCATATACTGTTCTTATTGTTGAAGATAACGAGATCAACCAGGAAATCACTGCCATGATGCTGAAGAAGCTCGGTTACCGTTCGGAACTCGCGTCGAGCGGCAGGGATGCGATTGATATGCTTACCAGGAAAAACTATGATTGCATCCTGATGGACTGCCAGATGCCGGGAATGGACGGGTATGAGACGACTTGTGCCATCCGGAACAATTCATCTCATGTGGGAAATCACGCAATACCGATAATCGCGATGACGGCAAGCGTGATGCGGGAGGATCGTGACAGGTGTCTTGCGGCGGGAATGGATGATTTTCTGCCGAAACCGATGCAGATAAAAAAACTCGAGGACATTCTTACGAAGTGGATCGATACAGAAAAATACGTAACCGGGAGCACCGCCGGACAGGACCCTGCAGCGGCCCACAGCGCTGTTCACAACAGCGGGGAAGATGTATACGACCTGAAGGTCCTTGAAGACAAACTGCGTTTGGGAAGCAAACTTATCATTACCATCATTGAACTATTTAATGAGAATATCCCGAAGCAGATAGATGATCTGAGATATGCCGTTGAAAACAATGACCCGAAGACCGCACGGCGCCTTGCCCATACGATGAAAGGATCATCGGCGCAAATGGGTGCCCGGAAGATGTTCACCCTGGCTGCGGAAATGGAAATCATGGCTGAACAGGGAAACCTGACCTCCATCGGCCCTCGTATCGACGAATTGAAGTCAGCCTTTGAAACATACAGTCTTGCTGTTGCGGAATGGCAGAAGGACATTGACCTCAAAACAGAGTGATGAATCTGTATTACTCACTTCCGGAGAAATATCACCAATAGGTTGCCTCTCATCTGCGATCGTACTCCCCCTGAATATTTGAAAAAATTTTGTGTTCTCCGGTTTTTTTTCTTGAAATAATTTCCTGAAATCTATACGTTTGTATAGTAAATATTTGTTGGTAACTTTCTGCGCAGTATCCCGGCATAGTGAGCGATCAACAAGTGTCACCTTCCCCGGCCGGAGGCGGGGGGGAATACATATTATGCTGTGTCAGCAATGCGGAGTCGGTGAGATGAATATGAAATGTATAGAGCAGGGAGTCACGGTGGAAACCGTGTACGGGTTTGAGAAGCATACGAGGGTTGAACTTCCCCTTTATCTCGCGATAATTCCCGCGGGATTCCCCTCCCCTGCAGATGATTATATTGACAAA
>JAKQCH010000364.1 GCA_029573825.1 Spirochaetota bacterium
CGATGTTTAAGGCGAGAAACAGCACCGCACAACCCGTAACGACATATATAAACTGATGTCAGGAAGATGTCAAGGAATGTTTTTTATAACAAATCAATCAGGTGGTGAATTATATATGGCACATATCCTTTCAGGGCAGGCCGGGCGCCCCATGTGGGGAGAACAGTGTGATAAGAGGCCGCCTTATCTCTGTGCTGTAATTGACTGTCTGTATATGGATTCCATCTGAGAAAATACCTGTTTATGACTATATCGCTTCAGGCATGCAGATGTCTTCAACGGTCGGTATCAATAATACCTCTCTCAACTTCTTTTACCGCAATCTGGGAGGCGGCACGCAGACGCGCCGCATACCCTCCTGCAGGGAGATAGCCTCTGCAGGGCAGAACCTGGCGCATACACCGCATCCGATGCAGTATTTCTCCTCCCGCACGGCAATGCCGTCATTGTCCAGCGCGATGGCGTCAACCGGGCAGCGTTCGACACATATTCCGCATCCCGTACATTCATCCCTGTCAATCACCGAGAGATACATCGTGGAGTTCACCATGGGGGAGGCGCCGTTGCGCCATAACGTGAAGGTGTCGCAGCAGTCTTTGCAGCAGTTGCAGATGCTGTTCTCCTCTTTCTCGATATTTGATCCGTTATGGAATGCCTTGTGCACCAGACCCGCTTCCTCGACCTGCCGCATTATCGCCATGGCCTCGTCCTTTGTTACGGGACGCGCGAATCCCTGGTTAATGGTGTGGCGTGCCGATTTGCCGAAGGTGAAGCAGACCTCGGAGGGGGCGCCGGTCTTACAGGGGCGGCCGAGGACCCTGGTGTAATTTCTGCAGAAGCAATGTCCAACGGCAATGTCATCGTATTTGCTGATTATCTCCTCCACTGTCTTTGACGGCACAATGAATTCCTCTGCACGGACTTCCTCGTTTATTATGATGTTGACCTTCTTCCCGCTTTCGCTGGTAAACACCGGCACCGTGCGGTCAACTGCGGGCTGCTGTTCATAGAAGGGCAGCAGGTTGTCATAGTTACTCTGAATGAAGTCCTGCAGTTCACCCAGGAGTGTGTGGTAGAGCTGTGCGATCTTCTCATAGTCCTTTATCTTTTCCCCCTGCGGAAGTTCCTTCATGAAAGTATACTCGAAGGTGCCGACAATGATGAGGGGGAGCAGGCGGTAGACCATGGTTCCCTTCGTGTTGGGCTGGTTGAAGATGATGCCTTTCTTTGCCAGGGAGTCTGTTTTTTTCCTGATCTCGTCATCTGTCATGCCGGAGGTCAGGCGGATTTCGTCAGCGGAAAGGGTGGTTTTTGTGCTGAAGTTCTGTATGATGAATCCGGCGTCGTCCTCGTCGATGTAGAATTTAACAATATCGATGAGGGTATCGGTAACCCTGAAGGGGACCATTCCCGCCCTTGCGATCAGCTCCGCAGCGCGGCGGTATTTTTCCTCGAGTTCGGCATGTACTGTCATAGGTGTCCTCCGGTTTTCTCTGTGATTGCGACGGGGGAAATCATGGGACCGGCTTATAACCCCGGATGCAGTAAAAGCGATACAATATCCGGTGTAATAGTCAATAACAATATGCGGCAGCATGGCGGAAAGTATCCGGAAATTAATTCACCTGATTCTCAATTGCTGATAAGAATAGTTCCATCCTTCTGGATTTTCATGTACAGCTTCTTTACCGCACCCCCGTATTCCCCGTCAGATTTTCCCGTGTAGCGGCTCATGATGGAATTTACGTACCGCACCGTTGACCGGATAGGCGGGACCGCCATGTTCCGCCTGACGCGGCTGAGGCCCGCGTGATATGCCGCAAGTGCGAGGGGAATGTCATTGCCGAAATACCGCATCAGAAATGCGAAGTGCTTTGTGCCTGCGGAGAGGTTTTCCTCCGGATCAAATGGGTCCGATACATTGTAGTGTTCGGCAATTACCTGCATTATCTGCATCAGGCCCATGGCTCCGGCGACGGAAACGGCATTGGGATTGAAGTCTGATTCAGCCTTCACGATGCACTTCACCAGAACCGGATCGACCCCTTCCCGTCCCGCGATTTCTTCAATGAGGGGGTCATATTTTTTTGAGAGCTCCGCGATTCCCTGTGTCCGGGAGGAACTACGGCGGGGCGGGTCATATCTGTTGGTGTATTCGACTGTTCCGTCGCGGTGTACCGTCCGGTGAATGCGGCTGTGGAGCGGCACACAACACAAAAAAATCAGAACAAGCGTAAGCGGTATGCGGAGTGAAGATATCATCATTATATGATATGGAATTCTGACGTGTCAGGCAAGTTCTTTTTTTAGGCGGTCGATAACAGTCTGTGCATAGCCTTCGGGGTCCTGCATTTCACTTTTCGGGAAACGGAACCCTATCGCCCCCTCGTGCCCCCCGCCGTTAGCAATTGCGAACATCTCAATGACCTTACGCAGATCAAATTCCTTGTAATCCTGGCTTCTCCGCATGCGAAACTGTATCAGGTCCGATGTTCCCTTCTCGTCCGGGAAAACGATGAGGCCGATACGCTTTGTGGTCTCCGCGAAGTCATTGGCAATCGATTTTGTGACAGTGGTAACGATGTCCCTCTCGAATTCAGTGAAAAGGTATTCCATGTCCTCTTCTGAAAGAACAGCATAGGCCACAGGACCGGATCTGATCTTTTTGTCGGAAATGTACTGGTAGCACTGTTCCTCTTTCTCCGAAAGTCTCCGGAGTTCGCGGTAAATATCTTCGCTGCTGGTGAGGTTGGATTCCCGTACGGTGGTGGTCATGAGAATGTCGTCATAGATGGCGGTAAAGATATCATAATACTTCTTTTCGCGCCGTGACTTGATGTATTTCCCCATGTTTGTGTCGCCGATAATCCCTGTGAGCACCGCAAGAACAAAATTGCGCGAAAAGGGGTCCGAAATCATAAACCTGCTGAGGAGATCCTTTTTCTTTCTCAGCTTCAGGGCGATAAATCCAATTAGCTCGCTTGCGGAAGAGGCCTCTGTGACGAGGCAATATCCCCCGTCGCCGATATAATTACTGTCAGCACCGAGGTGATGGTCAATCTCGATGGTGAGTACCGAACTGCTTGTCATCATGGAATCAATTTTTCTGCAGGAATCGAGCATCGCACGTTTTGGGGTGTCGCATGCTATTATCGTGTCAACAGTGTTCGGGACCTGACGGTCCCTGGTGAGTATTTTGATCGAGTTATGGCTGCAGATATTTATCAGATAATGGATATTTTTCGGGATATCTCCCGGAATAAAGAGGCGTGGATTTTTATCGAACCGGGTCAGGAGGATCGCAACTGCCACCATTGAAGAAATGCAGTCTTCATCAGGATTCGTGTGCCCGCATATAAGAAACTCCTTTCTTTCTGCGAATGCGCGTATAATATTATCAATTACCGTGTTTTTTTCACGAATGCTTTCGATCCTTTGTTTCGTCATATTCCTGTCCTTTTACCCTGAATGATTTCTGTGTCTTTTGGGGGAAAACGTCTGGAAATGAACCTCTTTATGAAAACCAGCAGAATAGCGGCTAAAAACAGTCCAAATATAATTACTTTATAACGGTCGAGGTATGGCAGTATGTCGCGATAGTTTTCCCCGAAACTGTATCCCAGATAAAACAGGAGACTTGAGGTGATACTGAGGGGGATTATATCCGCCACCATGAAGCGCGTGAAACGCATTTTGCTGAACCCGGAACTGATAAAAATAATATTTCTGACACCGAAAGGGATGAACCGCCCGAAGAGTACTGTCTTGGCCCCGTATCGGGTGAAATAAAACTCCATTTTCTGCAGTTTCTCTTCAGGCAGAATTTTTTTAAAGAAAGGGGTATGCGCCAGTTTCCTTCCCCCGAAGCGGCCAATTGCATAAGCAATGAAGTCGCTTATGTAGGCTCCCAGAAAGCAGCCCGCATAGGCGAAGTAGATGTTTTCCGGCGCTAAGGTTACCGATATCGCCCCGGAAAGAATAAAGACAATATCTTCCGATATGGGGAAATTGAGTCCCGAAAGTATCAGCAGCCCAAAGGCGATAAAATGAATCTGAGGGGCAAGGGTGGTCAGAATGTTTGATAAAAATTCCATGGGAATGCTCTCTTTTAAATGGGACGATATATGCGCCGCCGACATCGGGTCGAATTCTGCTGACGAAGGGAGGTGCGTATTTTACATCATTTCAGGGCGTATCCTTAACGGTTTCGCAAAAACTTCTACAGAATAAACAATGAGCAAAAGCTTTCAAGAAAAAAATGAATTTCCAGAAATAAAAGTTGCATGGTATCAGCGCTGTTGTGAATACTGCTTTATCAGGTGTTTATGCTTGACGTTCTTAACGTATGATTGTTGAATATCTGAGTGGTCAGGTATTTCAGGCTATTGTGTGAGGGAAAAATAAACGAAACATGAGTACTATGGAATATAAAAACCTTATACTGAAAATAATCAGAAAACCGATAGCAATAGCTGCAGTAATTGTTCTGAGCATTATACTGATTACAACTGCCGGGATTAAAATATATTTTGTAAGTTCCTTTCCTGAACAAAAACTCAAAAATTTCATTACTGAATTCGTGATGGATAATTTCCGGAAGGCTGTAAAGTTCGATGATGTCACGGTATCTCTCGCGGGTAATATTGTTCTCACAAATTTTCATATCTCCACCAGCAGTGATTTCAATGATAACATCAGCCTTGTGAAAAGCCGGAAGGTAGTGGTCCGCCTTGATTTCTTCAGGGCCCTGTTTTACGGAGAAATATACATAAAGGGAATTTATTTCCGTAATCCGGAAATTACCCTGTATAAAAAATACGGCCGTTCGTATCTTGATACCTTTAATGAACTGTTCAGCCTTACCCGGTCATTTCAGGAAATTCGGCATATCGACGGCGGCAATTTCCGAATGCATGCCGACAATGCCGTTCTTCTCTACCGGGAAGTGTTCCGGGAAAGCATCCTTGAGGCCGGGTGCCGGAATATTGATGTTGCGGTAATAATTAAAGATGATATGCTCCTCTATTCCCTGAAAGGAATTGTGAACAGGTATAAAAGCGATGTTCTTGATGATGGTGAATTGTTTCTTGAAGGGACAATGCGCTTTAAGCATCCGAATATTCTTGTTTCATCGGAAAACTTTATCAGGCTGACCGATGTTGATCTTTCATATTTCAATCTTCCCTTCGGGGAATATTACAAAATGCCCATGTCCATGCAGGGTGGGGTGACTGCTGAAATGTCCCTGAAAAGCCTGGCCGATAACGCGAGCATTGAGGGCCGGATCGAGGTGAATAATCTGAACCTTCGTTATCTGAAGCCCGCAGGAAGTTATAATGTTACGGCGAATGAAAATTTTAATGCCGATATCGTGTGCGATGTGTTAGGGGGAGGCAGGAAGATTGTGCTGCGCCGGTGTGTTGTGTATGATGAAAATGCCAGGATCAATGTGAAAGGAGTATATCGTGCTACCGAATTGGAGGAATATTTTGACCTGCAGTTCGATACCGGTACTGTGGACCTCGCGAATCTTTCAGGAAGTATTACTCCCTTTAAGGATTCGACCTGCCATGGCATAATGAATGTGAGCGGACGGGTGTGGTTTGATATAAAAAATGGTTTTGCGAAGGACGTATCCTGCGACATCGGTCTCAAAAATTTTGGAATCCAGACCTCCCAGAAGGGAACCGGGCGGGATTATATCGAGCATCTTGACGTGAATATTACCGCGAAGCGTAACAGGGTGGATGCGGAAGTATTCATGAAAAAAGACGCCACAGACATGAAATTCTCCGCAAAAAGTAATGTGCACCAGTGGTATCCGCTAATTTCGGAAAGCACTCTCCGGGGACGCTCAAAGACAATTGACCTTCATAACATCTATTATCCCCTCAGATATTGTGTGGAGTATTTCTACCAGGGGGCGTTTGATGATAAGCAGATTGGTTATATGCAGGTTGTGTTTAAGGATGAGCCTATCGGAAAACTCATGAATAACAATAATGTGACCCTTGAATACAAGGCCGAGAGACTGCGTGCGGGAGGTAAAGCTGTTTTCCCCGGCTTTTCATTTAAAGCCGGGCTGAATGACGGGCAAATGTATCTGGATAATCTTTCCCTCACCGGTTACGAGGGGGAGTATTCTTTCGGTATTGCCGCGAGGTTCGATTCATATATCCCGAATGTGCAGGTCGGCGGCAGTGTGAAAAATCTTAATCTCGGTGCCCTTTGCCGTGATCTTGGGATAAGGGGGACCTGTGAAGGAAGGCTTCATGCAGAGATGGATTATTCAATCAATGCCTTCAGGCTTGCCCACATGCTCCAGAATTCACTGCTTAACGTAAATGTTGAAGTTACTGCAGGCCTCGCGAAGGGAACGAAGCTTCAGAAAGAACTCGGGAGTTTTCTTAAAAAATTAGGTGTTGAAAAACCTGATATCGAGGAAGTGACCTTTTCGAAAGCTGAATTTGCCTTCACGCAGCGTGCGGATACTTTTACAGTCCGCCGTCTCGCGGTGTACGGGGATGCGGTACAGCTGAACGGCGACGGGGAGTATGATTTTATAAGCGGCCTGAATATTCCTTTCTGGATGAACGTGAAGGCGGAAAAGGATGATGGTTCCTTTTCCACTGAAAAAGCCCCCTGTATGATCGGGGGCCCCTTCCTGAAACCATTTTTAACAAAGTTCAGTAACAATACTGACGGGAACGGCAGTCACGGACCTGCGTTACCTCTCTTTGATATCAATTAATTCATAAATTTTAACCGGCAGCTCTTTTCCTTTAACCCGGATCAGATCAAGTTCACGGGAATAGATATCATCTTTCACATGTTCGTAAGTAAATTCACTGACGATGATATGTGTCTTGTATACCTTATTGGTACCTTCCAGACGGGCGCCGAGGTTGACATTGTCTCCCATGAGGGTGTAATCCATACGGGATGTTGAACCCATGTTTCCCACGACCATTTCCCCGGTGTTAAGACCGATACCGATATCAAGTTTTGGTTTTCCCGTGGCTGCCCATTTCTCATTGAGCTGGTTCAGCACCTCCATCATTTCCACCGCGGCCTTGCTCGCGCGGAGAGCATGGTCTTCCTGTGGAATCGGCGCGCCCCAGAATGCCATAATCTCATCACCAACATATTTGTCCAGAGTACCGTCATATTTAAATACGATATCGGTCATCGCCTGGAGGTACTCGTTCAAATGAACAACAAGGGCTTCCGGCGTCAGCGCTTCAGAAATAGTGGTAAATCCCCGTATATCGGAAAAAAGTACTGTGAGGATCATCTTGTCGCCGCCGAGTTTCAGGTTGTCCGGATTCTGAAGGAGGTCGTCAACAACGGTTTTCGATACAAACTTTGAGAAGGTCTGCCGGATGAACTTCTTTTCCTTCTGCTCGGTGAGAACCCGGAATACCGTAATAAAGGTAAAGGTGGCGCCGATCTGGATAATCGGAGTCGCGAAGATGCAGATGAGGTTAATTGAATCAAAGAGAATAATCGCCCCTATCATATATCCCAGTGTCGCGACAATGGTAAATACCGTGGACTTGATCATCGAGGATCTCGC
>JAKQCH010000368.1 GCA_029573825.1 Spirochaetota bacterium
AATCGCCTGTATGCCGATCTTGTACTTGTCGGGAGTCGCGCCGTCACCAACGAACGCGATGGTCCCGGCGTCCAGGCACCCTTCCACCACAGCGAGATTGTAGTCGAGCTCATCGACGGCGCCTCCCATGTTGGTCACCGCACCGGTGATGGGGGCCGCCATAACCGGGAGCGCGAGCTTGATCCCGAAAAAGCTCGTAACCGTGTCAGGCATGGTAACATCGTGAATAAGCCTGGTATTGACTTTGTAATTCCGCAGCGCCTCAATGTTTCTCCTGAAGGAGGCCCCGGTCCCTGCCCCTCCCATGCCGGGCACCCCCGTGGGGCAGTCTTTGCCGTCGCAGTTTTTGCAGACATAGCATATTCTTTTAAGCTTTTCCCGCGCCGCGAGGTGCACTGCTTCTATGGTGATCTCTGATTCACGGTACACTTCAATCTTCAGAATATCCTTGCACCGGCGCACTGCCAGTTCCGCTTCCTCAAGGGTATCGCCGACGGCAATTATGTTGCCGGCCTTTTCCACATTGGAGCGCGGCACCTTTATTCTGTCACCGGGCTTGACGTTCAGAAATATTTCTTTGATGCCGGGTATCTTCAGGGCATCCTCGAGACCGGCAATTTTACGCACAATACCGGGCTCCGGAATAATTGCCCGCTCCACGCAGACCCTGTTCATTACCGGTTCAAGGTTGCCGGGCTCCTGCCCAAGGGCGACTTCCACCGCAGCGCGCATCAGATCGACCCCCGTGGAAAGTGGATAGGTATAGGCGGACATGAATCCTCCTGAAAGGCGCGCCGCGCATTCCCCTATCATGGGGCCGTGTTCCGTTATCTTGATATCGCCCTTCGCGCACCCCATGGTGATGCCCAGGGCCCGGATCGCCTGTGCCATCACGTCGCAGGCGGCCTGCTGCATCGCCTCCGGCAGGTGTGACGGCATGGTGTGCCCTGTTTCCACAAAATACGGGGGATGCTCGATAATGCGGTCCGCGACGCCGGTAAACGTTATCTCCCCGTTATAGATCACCGCGTCAATGGAGAGTTCCGGCCCCTCCATAAACTCCTCAATGATGAGCTCGCCGCTGGGGGAGGCCCCCTTCGCAAAGTGAAACGCATCGGCTATCTGGGTTTTATCGTTGATGCGGGTCACTCCCCTTGCCCCCATATTGTCGGAAGGTTTTATGACCACGGGAAACTTCAGTATTTTACAGGCCTTCTTGGCGTCCGCGAGGGACCACACCGGCAGGAACCCCGGACAGGGAACATTGTGCTCCACAAGGCGCATACGCATCTTGATCTTGTTTGTGGCAGCTTCGGCGTCTTCAAATTTTATTCCCGGAAGCCCCAGGGCGCTCGCCACCGCCGCCACGGTCATTGAGGCGTCGGTGCCGACGGTCAATACCGCGTGGATGGGGGTAATTTCGTTCTGGGATTTCGCGGCCCGTACGCTCCCTTCGATGTCGCGGGTGCTCATTATGATGGGAATATCCGCCTGTTTGATGCCCATGACGTGAGGGTTGTAATCGGTCACAACAACCTGGCACCCCATCCTCTGGGCTGTCTGAATAACAGGGACCTGGAGCAGGCCTCCCCCGATAACCATGATAGTTTTTTTCATATTAATTCCTCCCGTCATGGAATGAACACGCGATGACAACGGTGCTTATTAGTAATATCGGCACGTAAAATGTGATTATGTCTCATAATTTCATATTTTTTGAATTTTTAGTCAAATATTATTTAATAAAAGTGGGTGGTTATACAGGATAATGTGTTGGCTCTCCGCGAGATGAGGATTTTCTAATAGAATAATTCTCAGCGGAAGTATCTTTTCCCCCAATACAAATGAGAAATCAACAAAATGAACAAACTCAACCTGAAAACAGGAGACAAAATCGATTTTATGATGAAAGACGGCGAAGTACTGCTCGTCCCTGTTTCAAAGCAAGTTTCCGATGTGTTCGGGATATTATCCCGGGATGGTCAGAAAGCAGTCACCGTCGAAGAGATGAATGAAGGAATAAAAGAAAGAGTGAAAAACCTGAATTCATGAAAGCACTGGATACCAATGTCATTATACGTTTTCTTGTGAATGACGACAAAAAGCAGGGGGAAACGGTTAAAGGCCTTTTTCTAAAAGCAGAGCGGGAACAGGAATCCTTTTACATCACAAACCCGGTGCTGCTTGAAGTGATATATGTCCTGGAGTCTGTGTATAAATTTCAGCGCAGTGAAATACTGAATGCCATTGATTCCATGGTCATGATGAAGATACTGGTGTTTGAGAATCCTGATGTACTTCAGCGGCTAACAGCTATCGGGGAAAGATCAACGATCGAACTGGAATACCTCCTTGTGGGGCTTATCGCACACGATAACGGCTGCGAAACGACAATAACATTCGACAAAAAGGCA
>JAKQCH010000388.1 GCA_029573825.1 Spirochaetota bacterium
AGCAGAAGATGTGCATCGTTATGAGCTGAGGGAAGGTGATATTTTAATTACAGAGGGTGGTGATAAAGATAAACTTGGTCGTGGTTTTGTTTGGCAAGGGCAAATTGAGAATTGTTTACATCAAAATCACATCTTTGCTGTAAGGGTGAATGATTCAATTATGTTACCAGGTTATCTAACATGTTTATTAAACTCTCGCGTTGGCAGAGAATATTTCTGGTTAACCTCAAAACAAACAACAAATCTTGCTTCAACAAATAGCACAGCTGTTAAAGCAATAGTGTTACCTTTGCCAGGAATAGGCGTACAACAGCAAATCCTGAAATATTGCAATGAGAAGATAAAGATACCTGACCAAGCCATCTTCCGTACTGAGCGCGAAATTTCTCTCATGAAGGAGTACCGCACTCGCTTCATCGCCGACGTGGTCACCGGGAAGGTGGACGTGCGGGGCATCGAGGTGTCGGACGTCCCGGACGAGGAGGCGGAGGTGCTTGAGGTGAACGGGGAGGCGGAGGGGTTAGTTGAGGAATCGGATGAACTCGGCGAGGCGGGTGATGCATAAAGAAACCGGCGGGTGCATCAAAGGAATGTGCGTATAATGCACAGTGCAACTGTTGCGTATTTTGCAACGGTTCAGCACGTTGTGTCGCGGGAACGTTGAAGGAGAGTGACTGATGAGCGGTGGACCGTTCTCTAATGGTTTTAGTATCGATAAGGATATCGAACCGCAGTTCAGGGTTATCGCAAACCGGCTCATGAATGAAGCCGTGATTATCGTGGATGAGACTGAGTTCCGTGTTACTGAGGTCGAATTTTACCTGTTCCACTCGGAGTTGCATCCCGATCCTTTTGTTCATTGCCATGAGATACAGAAAACCTCGATGCTGTGGTATTTTCATGAATCCGGGTATGGGGTGGACCTGACCTTTGGATGTAATGATTATTATGGTGGAATACTCATCAGGGGCTTGCGGAATATCCAGAGCGGAGAACCTTTTTCCGGGCCATGGAAGTCGATGTACGCACTACTGAACGCGATGAAAGGTGCGGATGTACAGCAGAGCAAACGGTTTTTTATTGAGGAGTATGAACACACTGATCGGTCGGAACCCACACCAGGGCAAAGGAAAAATCTGTGGATTCCAATAGCATTGTCGGCAGAAATGTTTACGGCAATAACGTCACGAATACATGATTCCGAAATGAAGCACTTTAACGAGGTGTATCCTAATAAAATGAATGGTGTTTTCAAGAGAAAAGAGAAGTTATCAACCGCTGAAAACAGAAAGGTTATTGAGGGCATAAAATTCTTCAAAGAGTATTATGATAAGGAATATGGGTTCGCAGGTACAATGGCGGAGAATAAATAATGACAATTGATCGTGAAAATGAATATTATATCGGGATCGTTAATGAGCTTGTCAAGCTGCCCGGCGAGACGGAGTGGGTGGAATTTAAGATCGATAACTCCAAACCGGATGAGATAGGAGAATACATCTCCGCATTGTCTAATTCCGCAGCGCTATATGGAAAAGTGCATGCCTATGTTATATGGGGAATTGAGAACATAAACCACAATATTATTGGAACTGCATTTATGCCAGCTGATGCAAAGGTGGGAAATGAAATACTTGAAAACTGGTTGTTGAGGCTTATTGAACCAAAAATACATTTCCGCTTTCATGAAGTGCGAATTAACGGGAGCAGGGTCGTCCTGCTTGAAATTAACCAGGCATACCGGCATCCTGTAAAATTTAAGAACAGTGAGTATATACGGATAGGTTCATATAAAAAGAACCTTAAGGATCATCCGGAAAAAGAACGTATGCTGTGGCGTATTTTCGATGAGACACGTTTCGAGGAGCATGTTGCCGCTGAAAATATTGGATCTGATATAGTTCTTCAACTTATTGATTATCCATCTTATTTTGATCTTCTAAGCAAACCATTGCCGGATAATAAAGAAAAAATCCTTTCGGCATTATCTTCCGATTCAATAATCACTAAGACCGATGCCGGGCAATGGAATATTACCAATTTGGGTGCTATATTATTATCAAAGAAGCTTGAAGATTTTAAAAGTATTAAACGAAAAGCGGTTCGAGTCGTCGTTTATAAAGGAATAAGCCGGGTGGAAACCATCAGGGAGCAGGAAGGAACAAAAGGATATGCTTCCGGATTTGAAGGGTTGATAGGTTTTATTAACAATCTTCTACCGGCTAATGAGGTTATAAAAAAAGCGCTGAGGAAAAATGTTCCGATGTTTCCCGAGATTGCTATTCGTGAACTTGTCGCAAATGCCATCATTCACCAGGACTTTTTTATAAGCGGCGCCGGACCCATGATTGAAATATTCGATGATCGAATGGAGATAACC
>JAKQCH010000412.1 GCA_029573825.1 Spirochaetota bacterium
CCCCGGTGCGGAAAGACGATGATGACATTTTCGTTGAGATAGAAAAGGATTCCGGTAAAAACTGGCCGCATCTCAAGTTCGTCCAGTGGCTTGACGCGCACCAGCTGCAGGAGAAGCTGATTAACGAGCTCAAGGAAGAATTGAAGCTGGGAGATGATAACTCACCAGCGGCTTTTGACGAATCCCTCGGCGGGAAAAGATCCGGTGACTACGCGTATTTCAATATCGATTCGGCGAAACAGGCCGAGGCGTGGCAGATCCTTTCACCGGTGAACAACCATGGTTTCGGCACCAGAGAGATCAACCGCTCGATACAGAAGATGTATCACCAGCGGAACATTGAGCTGGCGCTGCATCCCCCGGAGCTGAGCCTGGGGAAATTCAAGATGAACCATGTGAAGCGTGTCCCGGAACCGGTGGGAATAGATACAATTGTTTATGGTGACAAGGTCATCAATTTGAGGAACACGCGATGGGATAAGCCATGGAACTACGTGTATAATCCGCAGCGATTGCCGGAAATGAAGTATTTTGCCAATGGAGAGATCGGCATTGTTGTTGGACAATTTAGAAGCAACAAGTTTCTAACCGAACATTTCAGGAAGCCAAAAGATTCAAGACCCAATTTGTATCCCCCCGCAGTCCAGATCGCCTTCTCCTCCCAGCCGGGATATGCTTACCAGTTCAGGACGTCCGAGTTCACCGAGGAGGGCGCAATCCAGTTCGAGCTCGCCTATGCCGTGACGGTTCATAAAAGCCAGGGGAGCGGTTTCAGGACCGTGTTCCTGATACTACCGAACCCGTGCAGTCTCCTGAGCCGGGAGCTCCTCTACACCGCCTTCACCCGCCAGGAGGAACGGATCATCGTCCTTCACCAGGGGGAGTTCCGAGACTTCAGGAAGTTCATAGGGGACCGGTACAGCGAAACGGGGCGGCGCCTCACGGACCTATTCGGAAGGCCCGAGGTACGTCAGGTGGAGGAGCGCTTCTACGACGGCAGGTATGTGCAGATATCCGCCCGGGGCGAGTTCATGATCTCGAAGTCCGAGGTGATCATTGCCGATCACCTCTTCTACCAGAAGGTGCCCTACGTGTACGAGGAGCCGGTGACCGACGGACGCGGTATTACCATCCACCCGGATTTCACCATAGAGAACAGGGCCCGGGGTGTCACCTATTACTGGGAGCACCTTGGCATGCTCACCGACGCGGGATACCGCGCCAAGTGGGAGAGGAAGCTCGAATGGTACAACGGCATGGAAGTGGTGCCCCATGAAAAGGCGACCGATGAGTCAGCGAAGGTGCTCATCACCACGCGCGACAAGCCCGACGGCGGCATCGATTCGCAGGACGTGATGCATATCATTGAAAAGGTGATCAAGGGAGTGTGATGAAAGCGTATCCTGAATACAAAGATTCCGGAGTGCCGTGGCTGGGAAAGGTGCCGAAGCATTGGGAGATAAAGCGGCTTGGGTCAAAGTTTATTGAACGTCGAGAGAAGGTCAGCGATAAGGATTACCCCCCATTGTCGGTTACTAAAAATGGTATCTTACCCCAGCTTGCAAATGCAGCCAAGACCAATGATGGTGATAATCGCAAAAGAGTGTGTTTAGGTGATTTTGTAATTAATAGTCGCTCTGATAGAAAAGGATCATCAGGCCTCTCTAATCTCGACGGCTCAGTATCTTTAATAAATACCGTATTAAAACCACGTGATTTTGAGCAGAGATATGTTCATTGTTTATTGAAGAGCTATCCCTTTCAAGAGGAGTTCTACAGGGTTGGACGTGGCATCGTAGCAGATTTGTGGTCAACACAGTACTCAGAGATGAGTACAATAATGATTCCTGTTCCAGGAAGGGGAACAACACCACATCGCCCGCTTCCTCGACTACAAAACCTACCAGATCAACAAGTTCATTCGCGCCAAGAAGCGGATGATCGAGCTCCTCAAGGAACAGAAGCAGGCTATCATCAACGACGCGGTGACCGGGAAGATCGACGTGCGCACCGGCAAGCCCTATCCCGAATACAAGGATAGCGGCGTAGAATGGCTGGGGAAAGTGCCGGAGGGGTGGAGTATACAACCATTAAAACATTATGCAATAATACAAAATGGTATTACTCTTGGAATGAAATTGAATTCAAAGAATTTAGTGAAAAGGCCATATCTAAGAGTCGCAAATGTTCAAAATGGCTATTTTAATTTATCTTATATTTGCCATTTTTGGTACAGCTAAGTTTGGTGAAATCTTATTTAAGGATTATGTAGAATGAAAAAATAAATAATTATAATGTGGTGGTGTATTTTAGGAGCAATCTTATTTATATTATATGGTCTAATATTTGGCGATC
>JAKQCH010000433.1 GCA_029573825.1 Spirochaetota bacterium
GGCAAGGATGTGCAGCGCCCCCACCTCCCGGAACAGTGTGAGGGTCCCCGTGGGGATAAAATTTTTATTTCCGAAATAAAGCGCTTTCAGAAGGGAGCAGGTGTTCTCGTCGAACAGCGCAGCGGTCCTGATTTCAATCGCGGTGCGTATTGTGCTCCGCCATGAAGGTGCACCGCGGGAAAGAATGGTGTACTGGTCCTCATTGATGTAGAATGTCGCGCGGAACCCCTTCCGTATGAGTTCATGCTGAAACAGGGAACCGTTTTCCGTGAACTGCTCCCTGCTCAGCGGATATGCCTTTGCGTGGAGCACAATTCTGTCGCCGGGAAATAGTGCGGCTGAAAGAGGGGCATAGGCGATGGCGTTCAGTGCGGAATTCCCCTCCATGGTGCTGCCGCCGGTATTGTGAACTTTCAGGATAAGTTCCCGGGAATATGAAAGCGTTCTGACTGACTGGATGTCGGCGGTGAACGGCGGCGTGAGGGCGGGAGTGCCGATGTGTCCCGTGTTCACATGGTTTTTCATGACTGCCGCCGACGCGCAGGCTGTCGTGATGCACAGGAGAAACACGGCCCCGCGAACCGGAGATGTCTCCTTTGCGCGTTGCAGGCTGACGGGCATGTCCTGTGCAGACCGGGCCGTGTGATTCCCCGGCCGGTTCTTGATAATAAAGGGGAGGGATGCAAGTGCGGCAATTGTTGTCGCTGCGGCGGCGATACAATCTCCCGTGAGATGAAAGAGCATCCAGTTGTGCCAGAATACCGCAGAGGAACTGAACAGAACAGTCGCGAGGGAAGGTATTGTCAGGAGCGGGGCTAAGCGTTTATATTCTTCCAACGTTGATGACAACTCCGACATTGATGCCGTAGGAAAGCTTGGTCGAGTCCTCTCCCATGCCGAACTGCCCGTATCTTCCCTGAAGGTCAAAAATAAATTTCCAGTCCGGTGAAATGCTTACTATACATCCTGCTGTCATCAACGGGCCGCCGCCTCCGTCATAGCTGGCCGTGGCGGGAGGTGTTTCAATATACAGGCCTATCCCGCCGGTTGCGAAAAAGCGCGACCCCAGGGGATAGGCATATTTCCCGGTAAAGGTATACAGCAGGTGCTGGACAGAGGTGTCCCTGCCGCCTTCCGCCGCGCCATTTGAATTCGCGATGTACTGCAGGGAGAATTCCCCCACAAGTTCCCGGACGAATACAGCGAAAAGCATACCCCCGCTATAGTAGGTACCGCTGATGTTCGCCGTTTCCTGGTGGTCGGTAAACCAGTCGCTGTACTCGATCTGGTTTATCCCCCCCCCAAGGGTAATTCCCAGGTAGGTATAAAAGTGCTCCTCTGACCATAAAGGTGATGCCAGAAAGGTCGCCACAAGGAGGCATGTACACGGTAATATCCAGAATTTTTTCATGGCCTTTATTTAATATTTAACGGATTATTTACAGTCTGTGCGCTGGCGGGAGGACTGAAGTCGAAAATACCCGGCGACATTCCCTCTCCCACAACAACGCCGGCAAGAGAAATGGTCATCCCGCCTCCATCTTTTGTTTTCATGATGGCTTTCTTTAAAAGAAATGTTGAATCTACCACAAGGGTTATGCTTGAGTAATGGCGATCGTTGTTTTTGAGTTTGATAGTGTAACCGCTGCCGCCCCCGAGAAGAATGGCTGAATAACCGGACACAACACCGGCAATTCCCCCCGATCGTCCCCTGCCGAGATCCTGAATGCCGCAGATATTGCTGCTCGGGCTGTATACCCAGAGTTTTCTGCCGTTTGATGCGAGTATCTTGCCCGAGGGGCTGCTGAATTTGACAAAAATTCTCCCCGGGGCCATGAACTTAAAGTTCCCGGTATACATGAACCCTGATGTGTCAGTCCAGGAGATTGTGCCCCGCATCGTTGAGATGCTTCCCATGCGGCCCTGAAATCGCTGCAGCGCCTCATCACCCGTCATGGCATACAGATAGGCCGTCACGGAACAGAGTGCGATAATTGTCAATGCTGAGAGTATGATGGTTTTCTTCATAATTAAAATCCCTTATTAATATAATACGGTTATGCGTTAAAAAATCAAAGCTTTTTTACCGATGTGATGTGTGTCCTTCATGGATTTATTGTACCCGGTGAAAGGTGCTTGACACAGTTATATCCGTCAATTAAGATATTTCTTACACGAACATACTTCTCTTGTGCTGTTAATCCATGATGTGAGATTCAATTTGCAAATGAACGGTCACAACGTAAAACAGTGCAATAGTAACAAAATTTTGTGTATAATGCCGCTTTGTGCAACAATATTTTACATAATTATTCTGCATGATATAACAAAACTATAATGTAAATAAATACCGGTTTCTCCGTCCGGTCGTCCTGATTTTATGTCAGAATGGTCCGGAAATTGAAGTATCAGAAGAATATGTTGTAATGCTGTCTCAGGGAAGAGAATAAAATATATGGTGAAAAGTAAAACTGAAAAACCTGTGAAAAAAGAGTCCCATGGGCCGGATAAAAGCGGTACGCCTGTAAAAGCAAAGAAAAGCGGCGGCGTATCCCGCAAACAGGCTGCAGCAGCCGTGAAGGTGACAGGGATAAAGGCGGGGGAAGATATTGATCTGCTTCTGGAAGGTGATGACTTCATCGGGGAGGAGGATAAGATTCCCGGGAAAAAGAAACGGGCCCGCCCTGCAGATTTTTTTTCGGATTCCGCGATATCATGGTACCTCGAGCAGATAAACAAGATTCCGCTTCTTAACAGAGAGGAGGAGGATACCCTCGCACGGAGCGCCCGTGAAGGGAATGAAAGGTCCAAGGAGAGACTGATTCAGTCGAACCTCCGTTTTGTTGTGTCCATTGCGAAAAAGTATCAGACCAGCGGCATTTCGCTCCTCGACCTCATCAATGAAGGTAATATGGGGCTCATCAAGGCGGCGGAAAAATTTGATCCTGACCGCGGGTACCATTTTATTTCCTATGCCGTGTGGTGGATACGGCAGGCGATAATACTGGCGATATCGCAGAAAACATCCCTCATCAGGCTCCCCCTGAACCGTACTGCCGATATGCAGAAAATTGAGAAGGTCCATAACAAGCTCGAAAACAAGCTGGGACGGGAGCCTACTCCGGGAGAAATCGCGGAGGAGCTTGACATGGATGATGAAGAGATCAACCACCTCCGTAACATATCACAGGACTATATTTCCCTTGACGCTACCTTCGGCGACTCTGATGACACCTCAATCATAAGTATGGTTGAGGATTCGCGGATTGAATCGCCGGATAAAAAAGTTCTTGATGAATCGCTGCAGGTTGCCCTTGATAGCGTACTGAACGAGCTGACGGACGCGGAGCGTGAAATAATCAAGATGCGTTTCGGCCTGAACGGATACAAGCCGATGTCGCTGCAGCAGATCGGAGAGGAATTCAATCTGTCCAAGGAACGGATACGGCAGATAGAGAAAAAAGCGATACGACGCCTCAGGCATCCGTCACGAAGTCACAAGCTCAAGAGTTTCCTGCAAGATTAAATCGCGGATTGGTGCTATGAAATATCTAATTCTTGGAATTGTATCGGGAGTGCTTTTCGCATTTATTCCATTTATCCAGCCTGAAAGCGGCATGGAGATTTATCCGGAATGGTGCGGCACAATAGAAAACATCAGGCAGATCGAAGCGTCAGCCAATCCCTCCATGATGAACGGATCGGTCCCTCCAGTGGCCAGGGGAAGTGCCATTCATGTGTTGAACGGTTCCGGATCGTTGCGCGGGGAATATGACAGCGGTGAAAAGCTTTCCGCGGTGAGCGGCAACGGCAGATATCTTGTTGAATATGAAAAGGTAGGCTCCGCCATTGAGTTCATGAACCTTCAGGGTGAGCGGTTCTGGAAGCTGAACTCTCTTGAATATCCATATCTATCATTTGACGGGAAGCTTGTGCTGCTCCTTAACGGCGACCATAGCCGTATAAGGATAGCCGATATCAACGGAAACATTATCGGTGTGCAGTCAATATCGGGCCGGTTCTGCACGGTTATTTCCTTTTCGAAATCAGGCAAAGCCGCCGCTGCCGGGTTTCTTGACGGGACCTATTATGTGGTGGACGCGAAAGGCCAGGTCACCGCGAAAGGGAAAACCCCGGACAATACTGTGGTAAAGGGGATAGCGCTCAGCAGTAACGGACACTTCTGTGCGGTGCACTATGGTGATGTACAGGGTGACCATGTCAGAATTGTTGATGTCCTGGACAACGATGAGGATACCCTTAATCTCAAAAATGTGCATCTGACAAGGATAGCGTTACATTGTGCCGATAACGGCGATGTCGCAGTTCTGGACAGGGACAGGCTGATATTCGCGGACAGCGATGGCGATATAAATTTTTTTCTCAATGTGCCTGAGGCAAAGATGGGGTATTCGAAAATTGACTGTGAACGTGGAATCTACACTGTGACCTACAGCCTTGCATCGGGCGGGGCGAAATTCCTCATGCTGCGGGGAGACGGCAATGTCCTCTATGTGAAAGATGTTATTGAGGAACCGTTTCTGGACTGCAGGATTGACCGGGGCGCTGTATTTCTACAAGGCTCTCAATCGCTGATGGGCTACAGTCTCCATTTTCCAGAGAATTGATAATGTCTTCTGCGGCAGCGGTAAGGGTGGTATTTCCCCTTTTTACCGCACCCTGCTGCAGAATGCGGCATTTTCCAAGAGCAACTTTTTGTGCCTCCAGAATGTAGCCGGGAGGCAGCAGCTTTCCGGTTGTCGATAAAAGTCTGCAGATTGAATAAATTCTGAACCTGTCCATGCCCCATTCGCTCCGGGAGAGCTGGTCCCCGTGGCCCCCGTGCTTGATTATGTGCTGCTCCGGAATAAATCCTGTTTCCTCACGCCATGTAGTGCGCAGCCAGAGATCATAGTCTTCACATACCGGAAGGCCTTCATCGAAGTAACCGTATCTGTCAAATATATCACGATGCAGTACAACAGCCGAGGGACTGATCAGGCAGAGGTGAAGTGACTGCGGGAATATATATCCTCCCGATTTGCGGTGCCGGTTCCGGGGGTTGACCCGCTTTCCGTTTCTGATCCAGATTTCATCTGTCTGATGAATGCGTATCTCCGGATGGAGCCGTATGAATTCCGCCTGTGCCGCCAGCTTTTCCGTGAGCCAGAGATCATCGCTGTCAAGAAGGGCGATATAGGGCGATGAGGCATGGCGAATCCCATTGTTCCGCGCGCTGCTGACGCCCTCCTGTTTCTGCCGCAGGTACCGTATCCTGCCGCTGTACTGCTCCTGTATCAGCGGTGTGTCGTCCGTGGAGCCGTCATCAACAACAATTAATTCAAAGTCGCGGAAGGATTGTGACAGAACGGAGTCAATGGCGCTGCACAGCCGGCCGTATCTGTTGTATGAAGGGATGATGACTGAGAATAGAGGCATCAGCTTATTTAAACAGAAATTTTACCGGATGTTTCTTCAGTTCCACCGATATCTCATCCATTGTCTTTGCTGTTTTCTTGAAGCTCTTCAGGGTTTCCACTATGTCATGCTGGGACGTGCTCATCATGGCGCTGAAAGTCGACGCAGTGCTGGAAAGGTTGCCGAGGAGGTTGCGCAGATTTCCTTTACTCTCGGTGGAAATATCCCTGATCACCGAAGCGGTGCCGGAGAGGGTATTCAGCAGTATGTGAATGTCCTGCAGTACCACCTCGAGGTTCACAAGTTCAATGCCTTCAATTACCGCGCCGTTCTGCAGGGCTATTCCGATACGTTCGGGATTTCTCAATTCAATGACCGGATCGCCGATTATATTCTGGTTCTGAATAACGGCGGTGCAGTTTTCATAGAGCTGAATTTCCCGCTGGAGACGCATTACCGCGAGAAAGTGAAGCGCTGGTCGGTACACGGGAATTATTTCTACGACTCTGCCCACGGTGTATCCTTTGATTTTGACCTGCGTTCCTTTCTTTATAGATGAAATATTGTCAACTTTCAGGTATATGTCAATGGTTGAACTCGCAATGGAGTATCCAAGCTTCAGCAGCACAAAAACAAGAAGAAGCGCCGCGGGAATAAGAATGAAGATGGCGACTCTGAGCTCATTTTTTTCAAGTTTCATGACAGTCTCCTGGTTACAGAATCCTCATGGGTCCATGAGATGATGAATTTTTGTACTGAACGACATAGGAATTACCGGTTGCAGCAAACTGCTCGCCACTTCCTTCGAAAACAATATTTCCATTATACAGCATAATAAATTTATCAGCATAATCCAGATACCGCATTGGTTCAAAGGTTGTTATCAGGATTGAGGTGTTGTGGTCTATTGCTTTTTTGCGAAGGCTTTCGAGATATGTCTGGACATTGATGAGGCACTGGCCCTCAAGGGCGTGCTCCAGAAGGATCATGGAAGGGTCAAGGGCAATTGCGCGGGCGTAGGCGGTCTTGAGAATTTCCGAGCGCAGAAGGTCAACGGGCCTGATGTTCCTGCAGTGGGTAAGGTTCAGTTCCGAGAGCATGGTCTCGACCTTTTCGGTGATTTCCCCGAAGGAAAGCGTGCTGTGGTATTTCAGGGGAAGCGCGATATTTTCCTCCACCGACATGTTGTTGATGAGGCCGTAAAACCTCTGCAGATATCCAATTTCCTTGCGGTAATTGTGCAGGGCGATATAGTCGAAACTTCTCAGGGAATTGTTTCTGTACAGAATATTCCCCTCATATTCTGTAAGGATACCCGCAGCGAGGGGGCAGATCAGGCTGAGTCCTGAATTCTCCGGACCGAAGAACACAAAAGTTTCCCCCGCATTCAGCGTGAATGAAACGTCAATAAGGGGCGGGGTGTTTTCCCCGGTGTATGATACATCATCGAATTGCAGCATGGTATTTCCTGTCGCTATCCCCTGTACGCAAAGATTTAAAAATAAAAGAGCGCTGACACAATTGCGTTTATTACAAAAAGAATGAGCAGCGTCCGCACCACCGCTTTTGAGACGTATATCGGTATTTCGAAGTCTGAATTGGGTTTAAAACCATAATAACAGCAGATCAGCGGGATCAGTGTTCCGTACAGCAGGCTCTTGATAATTGTAATGATGAAGTCGTTGATGCTGAATGCGTCAAGAAGGCTTGCGAAGAATATATCGAGAGGAATAAATACCGTGGAGAGCGATATTATATATCCCCCGAAAAACGCCACAAGATCAAAAATAATTATCAGGGAAAAAATTGATATAACGGTCGCTAAAATTCTCGGAAATACAATATACAGCGTCGTGTCGATACCCATAAGCTCAAGGGCGTGAATTTCTTTTTGCTGTTTCTGCGTTGCGATCTCCGCGGCAATGGCTGAACCAGATCTGCTGACGACAATCATCGCTGTCGCGAGGGGACCAAGTTCCCGTGCGATAATAATGACCAGAAGATTCCCGATAAATTCCTCGATGCCGAATTTAGGGAAATTTCTGGTTGCCTGAATTATGACCGTCCCTCCAAGGAGAAGGGCAATGACGATGATGATGGACATCGCGTCAACGCCGGTGAACTTCGTCTGGTTGATGGCAATGGAGTATAATGACCTGAAGCGGAGATACTGGAGCGATTTGAATGAAACAAATATAGAAATGATAAAGTCCCGGAAGCTTTTAACTCCGTCCAGGGCTTTCAGGATTCTGCGGATCAGGGTAATCAGTATGTTCTTTTTCATTATTGCTGAACCGTACGCTGCATTGTGGAACTGTATTCTTTTCCTGGATTTATCAGGACATATACAATTCGTGACACATGGTGAAAGAGTTTATAAATATGTACCGGCGGGTAAGAATTTCAAGTACTTTATTCTGTGTCAGGTGCCGGTAAAGAAAAGAATTTCATTTATTCAAGAAGATAAAAAAGGCGATAATAAATTAAGTGAAAGCCGTTGTGCAGTGTCCCCTGAGTTAAAAAATAATCAGTCTTCCAGGGTAAAGAGGCAAAACTGATTGACATCATTCCGCCGGTGCACCAATTGTTAGTTTATAATATAGTGATATTTACTGAAAAGAGATCAAATATATGAGCGAACGGAAAAAATACCTGTATCCCGGCGCTGCCGTCGTCTTTGTGGGCATTGGTATAAGTCTTATGTGTCTTTACAGTGATTCGGCACACCGTGCCTGGGATTCTCTCCGTTCTTTTGGGATCGCAGTTACTGGAAAAATTATTCCCTACCCCCAGTCGGCATCGGAAATTGCCGGATTTCGGGGAACCAGCCGTCGAATCTATGAAGGACTGCAGGAAGAGTTTATTCATTCCGGGCATCTTCTTTTCTATAAATCAACGGGAAGCACCACCATTTCCAGTATTGCCGGGAAGGCCATACGATATACGCGTTATATGCGGACCTATAAGCTGGAAGAGGCCATACGGCAGAGTAATGGTATTGCCGGTAATCAGGTTGGACCGGGAACCTTTCTGTTTATACCGCATTCACTTCCGGCGGTGCTGCCGGTTATGAGAAACGCAAAGAAGCCGGAATTGATACATACCCGGGGTCTGTATTATACCGGCAGTTCGATTGGAAATGAACGGGTGCTGAAGCAGATCGATGAATTCAGAAAAGTCGGCCTGAACACGGTTGTGTTCGATGTGAAAGACATCACCGGAATTGTGAACTATTACAGCAGTGTCCCCGACGTGCAGGAGTTTAACGCTCACAACAAGCGTTCAATAGATAATATAGACAGCATACTGCGTTATCTTAAAAGCAGGAATATATATGTAATCGCGAGGATCGCGGTTTTTCAGGACCATCACATGTATCGGCACAATTCTTCAATTGCGATCCGGTCGAAGACCACGGGAGGGACATGGAATCCTCGGTCAAAGGAGCTGTGGCTTGATCCCACTAACCGGCAGGCTCAGGATTACAGCATAGCGCTTGCCGTAGAGATGGCGGAAAAGGGTGTCGATGAGATTCAGTTCGATTATATACGGTTTCCCACTATGGGCAATCTCGGGGACGCGGATTATGCATATCATTTCGGAAGAATGCCGAACGATAAAGTGATAACCGGTTTTCTTGAGAGGGCTTACCGGGAGATATCTTCCAGAAACACCCGACTTTCAATAGATATTTTCGGCGTCGTTGCCTGGGGTAAAGAGGTGGATGTGCGGATGACGGGACAGCGGATTGAGTCACTTGCAAAATACTGCGATGTGATTTCACCGATGCTGTATCCATCGCATTTCAGTTATAATTTTAATGGGTTTTCCAATCCCGGGGATCATCCATACCATTTTATCTATGAAGGGTGTAAAAAAGTTGCGGACAGGGCCGGGAGTACCGTGGTAAGGCCCTGGCTCCAGGCATTTGGCTGGAGGGTTTCTTCATATAATGAGCAGTACATACTGCGGCAGGTAAAGGCGAGTGATGATTCCGGCGCGAAGGGGTATCTTTTCTGGAATGCGTCAAATAATTATACGACAGTATTACGGGCTATGACAATTCTCGCGCGCAGCAAGAGCGGCGGGCAGTGGTATGCGGAGAATCAAATAAAAAAGGACAATGTACCGGATTAAACGGGGGAAGTGAAGGTGATAGTAAAAGACAGCGATTTCATGAATGAGTATATCCGGGTCTGGGACGATGGGGCCAGCCAGGATGCGCCGTTTATTACATTGGGCGTCGAGGCAATTTTAAAAGAGTATTATGGTGATCTCCTTGATGCGCCTCCGCCGTTTCCCGTCGATAAAGGAACCGATGTGCTGGATCTGGGGTGCGGATGGGGACGCGTGTTGAAGCCGGTCCTTGACAGAGAGGCGAACGCCGTGGGTCTGGATATATCCGAAAAGATGCTCGATCTTACCCGGCGTCATCTGGAAAAAAACGGTCATAGATCCAATGTTCTCCGTGGTGACGGTACAAGACTCCCCTTTGCTGATAACAGTTTCGATATGGTTTATTCGTTACTTGTACTGCAGCATCTTTCAAAGGAGAATGGAAGAGAGGTCTTCCGGGAGGTACAGCGTGTCCTGCGTCCCGGGGGCGTTGCGCATATCCGTGTACCGGGAAGATTCGCTCCCGAAAATATGCTTTTCAGCTTTCTGCAGTTTGTAAGCATTCATATCTTCAGGTTGAAAGATCCGATACGGATGCGTTTTTACCGAATCGGCGAGATAAAGAAAATCTGCCGGGAACTCTTCGGTGAATGTGAAATTACCGCACATGAATTCCGACCTCCATGGAATCTTCATACGCGGTGGACATGGCATTATATCCTTGTGCCGAAATTTCTTCACCGGCCTCTGCGGAAGATTTCTGATAAAATTGAAAAACTTGCGAATAACGGGGCAGGGTTTCTGAAGCATTTCGGTGTTGTCCTCATGGTGCATGTGAAAAAATAATTATTTTTTTACATCTGATTTTTATTAAGAGAGAAAAACTGCTTGCATTTTCGCTGATCGGCACGTAGCAAAGTGTATATCGGTATGGAGTGCGGGCCGAACCTGCGGCATCTTCCGTAGTTTCATTTGAAACATGAATAAACTGGTAATGGGGAGTGCGATGTTTAGCAAGTATTTTGAAGATCTCGGAAATGAATTAATAAAAGCGGCAAAAGCGCCCAAACCTAAAAAAAGCGCCAAAACTGATGGTGCTGTACAAAAGGAAGGTGTAAAAAAACCGGCTTCTCAAAAAAAACAGCCTCCAGTGGCTGATCAGGCCAGGATAAAAGAAGTTCTTGAGAAGCTGATCCCCTCCCACCTCGCTGTTAATCCAGTTGCAGTGACAGATGCCGGCGGATACAGGCCGGAGGGTGTTGATTATGTGATTTATAAGGAAATGTTCAGAAATATTGATGTTATGATGGGCGGTGCGGTTCCGTCAGAGCTGGTGTATGGCGCAGTTTTTATTTGTGAGACGCTGAATCGCACAACGCTGTTTGATGTTCTCACCCGTGTCGCAAATACAAAGAAATTGAACATGTATACCGATATTGAAAGTGAATCGGTATTTACACCCGCCTTCATCCTTTCCCTCGATATCGATATTGCGTATACCGAGCTGCAGCAGATGATTCTGGAATTTTACACGAAAAATGCATTGGATAACCACTTCGAGTTTGATATTATTGGGGTTATAAATAAAGGTGTTGTGATAAAGGACTGGCGTGAAAAAAGGAGCTTTAAAGCCCTTGATACCGGTAAGGACACGATGAAGTGGTTTTTTATCCTCATGAATGAGTACCTTGATGTGGAGAAAGGGGCCCTTGATTTTCGAAATTACGTCAGCGAGACCCGGACCTATGATGAATATTAAGCTGGTTTCAGCAGGCCGAAGGGCTTTCCGGTGTTATGTAAATGTAAGCTTGTAGCATTCGGTATTATTTGAAGAACTGATTTCATTTGCACACTTTTATGCGGCCCATGGATAAAATGTTAATATTCTTCTTGACAATGGTAGAATAATAGTGAATTTTTTTACAATGGATGTTCCCTTCATTATTAACAAGATAATAAGAATATAAAAGAGAGGAATCATGAAACTGGTAAGTCTTCTCAGGACAAGAGTTTTCAGAATGATGGTTATCGTTCTGATTGCATTGCCGTTTATCCTGCTCAACTGCAGCAGCGATGATAATAGCGGTGTTCCCGCAGGGGGGAAAGATATGATTCTCGTGCTCGATACCTCTCTGAGCATGATTGGGAAGGGCGGCGGGGGGAATAATATTTTCCCCAAAGTCAAGGACAGCCTCGGCAAGTTCATATCGAAACTTGAAGAGGGCGATACCCTGACGGTGATGACCTTTGATACCGGGGTGACGACCTATCCTACCGTGAAGATAACCGGTGACAATGATAAAGATATCGTTAAGCAGTACGTTTCCCTTGTAGAAGCTAAGGGTCAGTGGACCCATACGATGAAAATGATGAAAACAGTGTTTGAGAAAGCACAGGAACTTGAGCGGCAGCAGGCCGGGCGGCAGCAGATGATAGTTGTACTTACTGACGGCCTTGATGATCCGCCTCCGGCAATGAGAGATGAATCGTTTAACCTGAAAAAGGTTTCAAGCGCATATACCGGCAAGGAATGGTATATCTATCTTGTTAATTTTGGAGAGCTGAAGAAGAACAAAAGGCTCGCACAGGTTGAACATGCACTGAAAAAAATAACACCCCATACAAAGGTAATCTCCGGGGATAAAGGGCCGCAGAAGGCAATTGAAACTGATCTGCAGCAGGATGTTGACAGGTCAGTGAGCGAAAGAAGGGAGAGCCAGAAACCATTCTTCTTTAAACCGTGGTTTATTGCGATAGTGGTAATAGTTATACTGCTTCTGGTGCTGTTCTTTTTCTACCGTTATTCAAAAATTAAAGTAACCGGATCACTCGAATATTACAATCATGCGCTCCTTGATCCTTATGTGGAAAATTATAACTTAACAAATCAGCATCTGCGTGAAGTGTTAATCGGAACTTCGGGATGCAATTTGAACATAAGGGATCTGGATGTGACATCTGCAATCAGATTGAGAGCTGGGCGGCAAAAAGGTAAGATTGTAATCGAATTATTTACACCGGAGGGTGTAACGCCCGAGTTTGTGAACCGTGATGCCGGTAACTTTATAGAGGATGGAGACAAATTCGTTCTGGCAAATTTTACCTTCAAGTACATGGCGGATTAGAAGGGGGGGCTGGTATTATTTCTTTCAGGGTGTCAGTCTCTGAACAAAAAATTTCATAAAAAAATGTAAATAAAGCCTTGACAGGGTAGGTAATATTTATAAAGATTATTAAAATTTTCATTGTTTTACATTTATATATAATATCGTGATGTTGCATTTTCAGGTTTTTGCGGCAGTAGTTTCTATATTTTGTAAAGATTTAGATGTTATATCGAAACAAGGTCTATA
>JAKQCH010000239.1 GCA_029573825.1 Spirochaetota bacterium
ACGCTAACAAGTTCTGTGTAATTAATGCCGAACCGCACATCACACACCGTATAACCCAGTGTCTCCGTTTCGGAGGTTTCATCCACCCGGTCCTGCCGTGCGGCGCTGTGGGCTGCAAATTCACCCCAGAAGTTCAACGAATGGAGGTTCCGTGAATACCGTACCCCGTATGTACCGGAAAGGGGCGGCATATACGGAAGTGCCTCCCCGGTATCGCTGTTTTCCCCCCTGAGCCAGGTAATGTTCCCAAACACCGTAAAGCCCCATACAAGGGCCAGCTCCGCCTCTGCTTCCGCGCCGTATATGACGGCGCTGTCCACATTGCGGAACTGAAATATCGCGCCTGATGACCCGGTCTGTCCGGTATTATATTTTACAATGTAGTTATCAATGCGGTTGCGGAATCCGCTCACGGTCATCCAGAATCCCGGGAGGTTCAATTTAAATCCTGCATCAAGATTCAGGCTCACTTCAGGATCAAGGTCCGGATTGCCTCTGTCCTCCCCCTCGGTATGGGTGCCGTAAAAATACCGCTCCAGGAGCGTCGGCGCCCGGAACGTCCTCCCGGCATTGGCGGTGAGGTTGAGGCGGTCTTTCACGACGGTAAACAGCAGCCCGATACTGCCGCTCGTGTTCTCGTCGGTTTCCCTGTTCTCACCGATCGGGTGTCCGTACAGCAGCTCATCCTCTCCCGGCTCTGATTCAGACACGATCCGGTCATGCCGTACTCCAAGCACCGCACTGATGCGCTTCGTAAAGGTAACTTCATCCTGGAGAAAATACCCCATGCCGAGGCGCGTACAGTCCGGTATCACCCCGGAAAGAGGGCCCGTTGACATTTCACGCGAAGAGGTAACTTCCTCATAGAAGAACTGTGCCCCGGCGGTAATCCTCTGGGCGTCACCGATCTGCATTACGAAATGCGGGTGAATGTTCCATGTGTCGATATCGAGATAAATATCAACAGTTACATCCGAGGGATTCAGGAGATGGAAATGCCGGTTATGACGCTGGAATGCGCCGTCTATTCGGATTTTTGTAAGGAATGGGGCGATATTTTTCTGCTCAAGGACTGCGCTTGCGAACCGGTGCCGCTCGTTATCAAAATAGCTTTCCTTAAATGTATTTTTCAGAGGATTGCCGATATCGGCACTGCTTGCGTATCCCCACATACTCACAAAGGTATTGCCGCCGGTATAGTTCATGCCGCCGCTGTAATTGCGGGCATCATAGAAGCTGTGCCGCAGTTCTCCCTCAGGTGTCTCAACATTATCGGTGTCCTGATATATCCCCCCGGCGAAAAAGTTGATCTTTCCCGCGCCCCCTTCAATATATGCGTCCCCTTCTTTGCTCTCCGCGGCACTGTCATACCGCACGCCAAGCTGTCCATGAAGCCGGGCCCCTTCTCCGGAAGTCCTGCGGCTGTTCCTGGTAATGATGTTGATAACACCGCCGATAGCATCGGAACCGTACAGCACCGACCCCGGTCCCCGCACCACTTCAATCCGCTCGATCTGCCCGGGATTGATTGAAAGCGCATGATCACCGCCCCCGCGCTGCTCGGAAAGCCTGATTCCGTCCACCATGAGAAGGACCCGCTCGTCATACAGGCCCCGTATCATGGGCCGGACACTACCCATGCTGGTGTAGGACACATTGAGCCCCGGCTGATATTTAAACAGGTCTCCCATGTCAGCAGGGACGGTGTGCTCAATATCCTTCCGTGTGATAACATTGACCGGCAGGGAGCTGTTGAACACCTTTGACTCATTCATTGAAGCGGTGACGATAATTTCATCAAGGGTCACCGCTGCGGCAGCCTCCCGCACCGCGGGACCGTTCTCCGCAGGGGTTTCAGCGCTGACTCCTGCGTGAAATGACGCCAGAAGAATCAGCAATGCCCAGAAACTATGGAACAAATATTTCATCATAAGTAATTTCTCCTCCGGATTTTTTCAGTGCATACCATGGTACGCCATGAACGAATGCACAGTTGTGGTGACGCTCTTTCAGGAAAGGCTCACACCAGAGGAGGCGCCCGGGGTGCAAGGGAAGAAACACAGGAATTACCGGCGCCATGAACCATCCGCGGGGGAAGAGGCATGGAAATTACCGCCGGAATGACGACAGCGGGAGAGACGTCGCGCCGGGGAATCTTATACTGGTTCAGGAAGGAACATGCGGAACAGGCAGTCCGAAGATGGTCCTTCTCGCCAGCAGATCCGGCGCCATGGAGTTCCTGAATGTGCCGATTCTCCGGAGAGGACGCATCATGGCATTCTACGCGATGACTGCAGCATTCCCCGGCATGAAGCGGCACATGGTTGTGGAGAAGATGCACCCCTGCGCCAAGGAAGAATATCCAGGCGCTTAGAAAAACCGCGGTTATTTTTCTTAATGAGTGATTCATGGCTTTATTTCACATACATTTCAATGCAAATCATTCGCGCATACTGCAGGCTTTCGGTCAAGTTTATTTTTACCGCCACCGATAGTTAGGGGTTGTTATTCCGCTTGACAACGACGGCTCCCCGCGACTATCATGCAACCTGTTCGCGCAAACTTATGGATACTGCAATGACAAAACTCACACCGGTACGGAAAGAAATTCTTTCAGTTATTGAACACGCTGAAGTCCCTGTGAACGTCAGCTCCATCATGGATTCCCTTGTCTCGGTCCCCAATATATCGACGGTGTACCGGGCCCTCGATTATTTCGAGCAGAACCAGTACATACACTCGATATCGCTTTCCGGCATGCGGTTCTATTACGGCTCTTCCCATGGCGGCCACGGGCACTTTCTGTTCTGCCGGGAATGTCGGGAGCTCATTAAATTTGACGACTGCATTGTTCACTCCCTCCAGAAGAAACTCCAGAAACAGTATCAGTATCTGATTTCCTCCCACGTGCTTTTTTTCGAGGGACTCTGCGGAGATTGTAGAAAGCTTAAAGATAAAAAATCGAACTCCATTTTTAAGGTGTAACGGGGAAACACATGAAACACGCACTCATCGCACTGACTATTTTTCTTGCCGCGGCGGCCTTCACACGGTGTTCCATGGAAACCCCTGCGGGTCGGGAGACCCCTGTTATCGTCACATCGATTTTCCCCATATATGATATAACCCGCTCCATAATCGGGAACAGGGGTGAAGTTTTTTTTGTGGTCGATACCGGGGCGAATCCCCACACCTATGAACCGACCCCCGCAACCGCGAAAAAGA
>JAKQCH010000472.1 GCA_029573825.1 Spirochaetota bacterium
AAATTCTTCATAAATAAGGTATCACAAATGAAAACCTGTACAATCCCTGAAGCCCTTGAAGAAATTCGTAACGGCAGGATGATAATACTTGTCGACAGCGAGGACAGGGAAAATGAAGGCGACCTGATAATTGCCGCGGAATACTGCACTCCGGAGGTAATTAACTTCATGGCGACCAACGGCAGGGGACTTGTCTGCATGGCTATGACACAGGAGCGCCTGGAAAAACTCGAGCTGCGACTGATGTGCCCGGAAAACAGCGATAAATTCTGCACCGCTTTCACCGTTTCAGTGGACGCCGCAGAAGGAACAACCACCGGGATCTCCGCAGCAGACCGTGCGAAGACCGTAAGGGTCCTCATCGACGATACAACAGTACCGGAAGATCTGCACCGGCCGGGGCATATTTTCCCCCTTGCCGCGAAAAAAGGCGGCGTTCTTGTTCGCGCGGGACACTCCGAAGGCTCTGTAGACCTTGCACGTCTGGCCGGACTGAAGCCCGCAGCGGTCATTTGCGAAATACTGAATGAAGACGGAACCATGGCACGGCGCCCTGATCTCAATAAATTTGCCGAAAAACACAATTTAAAAATAGCTACGATTTCTGATTTAATAAAATACCGTCAGCACAAAGACCGTCTGGTAAAAAAAGTCTCCGAAGCCGACCTGCCAACTGAATTCGGTCATTTTAAAGTTGTCGCATACGAAACGGAAATTGACAATTCGACCCATGTCGCGCTGGTATGCGGTGATGTTGCAGGTAGACAAAATGTGCTGGTCCGGGTCCATTCCGAGTGTCTCACCGGCGACATATTCGCATCCCGCCGCTGCGACTGCGGTTCACAGCTTCACCAGGCTCTCCAGATGATCAGCAATGAAGGGCTCGGTGTCCTGCTGTATATGCGCCAGGAGGGACGAGGCATTGGCCTTGGAAATAAAATAATGGCGTACCACCTCCAGGACCAGGGATTTGACACCGTGGAAGCAAATATCAAGCTCGGGTTCCCCCCGGACCTCAGGGATTATGGTATCGGGGCCCAGATACTCGTCGATCTCGGAATCGGCACCATGCGCCTGATGACAAATAATCCCAAAAAAATTGTCGGACTCGAAGGATACGGCCTTGAGATAGTTGAGCGCGTACCCATTGAAATAACCCCGGAAAAAGAAAACCTGAGATATCTCACGACAAAAAAGGAGAAAATGGGGCATCTCATCCTGAACAATATAAAAAAAACCGAGGAGCCCAATGACGACAAATAATCCGACTATTGTCCTCATTGATGACGAGGAGATCATACGGTTCTCCCTTCAGAAAAAACTCCTCAAACTGGGGTACAATGTAATCTCCGTTGAGAAAGCGGAAGAGGCGCTGTATTTCATTAAGAACGGCGACAAGAAAATTGACCTTATTATCACGGACATTGTCCTGCGCAAGATGGACGGTATTGAGCTGCTCCGCCATATCAACACCCTTGAAAACCCGATTCCGGTGCTGATTCTCACCGGTCAGGCCAACATGGAGGATGCCATCAAGGCGCTCCGTTACGGCGCATCCGATTTCATCCGGAAGCCCTTTGACATTACAGAAGTTATTTCTGTTGTGCGGGGCATTATCCGCACGCGCCAGGAAAAGCAGCTTGCAAACAGCTTCGGCTCCTACGTTGTGTATGACAAGCGCGTGTTTAAGGTTTCCACTGATATATCAGCCAGCAATGTGCTTTCATATAAGCTCACCAAAGACCTTGTCTCCGCTGATTTCTGCAACCGGACCACGGCGGAGAACATTTCCCTTGCACTCCGTGAAGCAATTACCAACGCGATGTATCACGGAAACCTCGAAATCACCTCCAAAGTGCGGGAGGAGAAGGGAATTAACGGCTTCAATGATGAAATCGAAACCCGGAAAAACATTCTTCCATACCGGGACAGGAAAGTAACCCTGTATTACGAATATACCGGTGAATATGTCGAATATGTAATTGAAGATGAAGGTCCCGGCTTCAACCATCAATCGATGCCCGATCCCCGGGATCCTGAAAATTTCCTCAAGAACAGCGGGCGGGGTATCCTGATAATCCGTATTCACATGGATGAAGTTGACTGGAACGAAAAGGGCAATATCATCCGTCTTCGTAAATACCGTGTCCCGCAGACGAACGGCCACTAACAAGAAAACAGCACTGTTATCATCCCCTCCTCCGGCAGGAAGGGGTAATATACTTTTTGATTTCTCTTCGGGAGAATATGACCGTCATGAGAAACGACCATGGAGGAGATAATGTATTACACGATAAAATGGGAAGGGGACTCCGTATCGATGTTAGACCAGCGCCTTCTTCCCGCAGAGGAGACATACCATTCCTATGCCAACTACCGCCATGTCGCTGAAGCGATAACCGACATGGTAATCCGCGGGGCCCCCGCCATCGGCATCGCCGCAGCCATGGGAATCGCCCTGGGAGCGAAATCACTGGACACCGACAACATGGATTCTTTCCGGGAATCCATGAATGCCATATTTGATCTTTTTTCCGCAACCCGCCCCACCGCTGTCAATCTCTTCTGGACGATCAACCGCATGAAGAAGATCGTCGCTTCCGGAACTGACGTCACGGCGCTGAAGGAGCAGCTGGAAAAGGATGCCCTCGCTATTTTAGAGGAAGATATTACCGTCAATAAAACCATGGGGAAAAACGGCGCCCGGTTCATCAATGACGGTGATACTGTCATGACCCACTGCAACGCGGGCGCCCTCGCGACAGGGGGTTACGGTACCGCCCTGGGAGTTATCCGCGCCGCGATTGAAGAGGGAAAGAAGATAAAAGTTTTTGCCTGCGAAACCCGCCCGTATCTCCAGGGAGCACGGCTCACCACATGGGAGTTGCTGAAGGACGGCATTGACGTGACCCTCATCACTGATAACATGGCGGGACACTTCATGAAGAAAGGACTGATTCAGAAAATCGTGGTGGGAGCGGACAGAATCGCTGCAAACGGCGATACTGCGAACAAGATAGGCACCTACTCGCATTCGGTGCTTGCGAAGGAACACAACATACCTTTTTACATCGCAGCGCCGGTCTCAACCCTTGACCCCGACACGGCGACAGGAGAGGATATCGTCATCGAGGAACGCAGCATCGACGAGGTGGCCTACATCCAGGGCGTACAGATCGCGCCGGAGGGCGTATCCATAAAAAACCCCGCCTTCGATGTCACCCCTGCGGCGAACATCACCGCCATTATCACAGAGAAGGGAGTTATTGAAAACCCTAAAGAAAAGGGTATTATGGAGCTCTTCAGATAAAATTTTTTTATTGTATATCAAAAGAGGCCGGGAAACCCCGGCCTTTTTTATTACACTTCCTTTTTCTATCGGGATATTCTCTACAGCGAGAAGCTCCCTCCCATTACACCGCTCTTCACATAGCCATCCTGCTGCGCCCTGTCATGAGACACAATTATCCGCACCTCCGGGTGCGCCTTATACCAGACATCATGAAGCCACCGGAGCTGGCCCGCCACCGCGTCACGGTCCTCCCCCAGAAAGAGGCTCACAAGCAAAGGGCGGGAAATCAGGCGTGTGATATTATCCATGTGCCAGGCGATGTCCCCGGCAATAAGAAATTCATTGCCGTTTCGGAGTTTCACGTATATCACCTGATGCCCCTGCAGGTGGCCCGGTGTTTTCAGCAGCACCATGCCGGGAAAAGGTGAATGGAGTCCAGTATAGGTAAGCCTGCCGCATTTTGCGATCATCTCCGGGGTAAATCCTGCGTTCTTTATTTCCGGCCCCGCAGCCTGTTCAGGGGTAAGCAGTACCCGGCGGCTGATCTCATTGAAGAATGGAGAGCGGGCAATCGCGCCGGCATGGTCAAAATGCTCATGGGTGATAAGTATCGCAGCGGCTTTTCTCATGGCGCGCTGGACCATAGTATAGCCGGCCTCATTGAAAACTGAGTGCCCTCCCATTTTATCGACTCCATCCCTGTCAAGGCCCGCATCAACAATTACAGTATTGCCGCCTCCGGGAAATTCTCTTTCGTATACAACCTGGAAGGCCGCCAGTGGCGCGGTATAGGTCTTCGAACGGTCTCCGGCCACCACCATTCCCCCCGGGAATTCCCCTTCAGCGACACGGATGATATTAATTTTCACCGGAAGGTTTTCGCCGCTTCCTGCTACCTTCCGGAAATCATCAACGGTCACGGCGATGCCTGGCACATCCGCCACATGGGAGCTGTCAAGAAGCACCCTCTTTGCCGAAAATCCAACTACGATGAGAACCGCAACAACGATGAGTAGAATTTTATATTTTCTTTTCATAGTAACTCCACCATTATTTTAAGGCTGTAATTATGACAGGGTGATTATTTTTTTATCGATTACGAGGGTAATACCTTATCCGTAAAGAACATTTCGAGTCACAGCATCGACACGTACAACCAAACAAAACTATTCCTAATGGAGAGATTTCGAAATTACCGTATCTTTTTTACCAAGTCCAACAGGGCAGGCAAATCATCCTGAATTGTTTTCCAGATGATATCAGACTTAATCTTGAAATACCCATGAGCAATTATATTTCTCATTCCAATTATAGCCCGCCAGTCAATATCAGGATATTTACACTGAATACTTTCAGGGATTTTGTTAGCAGCCTCTCCTATAATAAATAGATTGAGTATTACTGATTCAAAAGTCCGGGAGTCCTCAGCGAATTTCTTTTCATCATAATCCTCTGTGTAGCTCATTATTTTCAATATAGACTCTTCGATATCTTCGATATATAATCTATAATCCCTCAATCCATTCAACCTGCTTCATGATAGTATTTTGTATTCGCGGTTTAAGCCCATCAATTGTCACAAGATCAACATTCTGATCAAGGACAGCAGCAATAGAATCTGTTAGACGCACATATTGAAATAGTGAAATAGTATCAGTAAAATCCACAATCAAATCTATATCGCTATTCTCCGTTGCATTTCCCCTCGCATATGAACCGAAAATACCGATACGACCGATGTGGTACTGTTTCAATATATGAGAATTTTCTTTTATCCTTTGCTTTATTTCATTTTTTGTCAACATTCAGTAAATATATAATTGGTTTCAATTTTCGTCAACGTATTAACCCGCGAATTTGAAAATCAGTGAAACATGCTTCTCATTACACCTCTTCTTTCGCCAGATATTTTTCCTTCGCATAAAAATACAGGAAGAACACCGTCACAATAAGGTATGCCACTGCAAACTGCCACTGATCCTGAAAGAGGTTTCCTCCCATGAAGCGGTGAAGGAGCTGCCCGTTCGCGGTGATCTGATAGGTGTGGATAATGCCGATCCATGAACACAGCGCCATAATCACCGATGTAAGGGCTGCGCCGATAAACTTCCGTTCAATGATGAACACCGTCAGTGTCGACCAGAGCATTGAGGTAATAATAAAACCCCGTTCCATGGCGATAAATCCCAGTGCCTTGTGGGCGTAGGCGAAATTTGCCCATTGCGTGATGGTGTTGTAGTTCTGCCCGGCGATCGCGAAGGAGCTGGACATGATTGTCCACGCCAGGGCGCATATCGCGGGAATGAGCCCCATCACCACTGCGGGGTAATGGTCTTTCTTTACCGCATCAAATGCCTGGACGCTGATAATCATGCCAATCCAGAGCACAATCGGAGCCCCTGCTTCAATGGGAATCAACACCATGATGATGCTGGTAAACCCGAAGAGCACCAGGAGCTGAATAACCACGCCGTTGATAATTGAATAACCCGCACGGGCGCCGAGAGACTTCCATCCGGGGTGGCCGATATAAATTGTCGTGGGATACGGTGATCCCAGGACCGCTGCAATCATGGTACCGAGGCCGTTCACCATCAAAGATGATTTCTCGTCAAATTTATCCCCCCCTGCTTCAGCGGACTCAAGGTTCTGCAGGGAGCCGATGAGATTGAATATTCCCATGGGAACAATTATAGCCATGTACTTCATCCCCATACCGAGGGCGGAAAACAGGTCGCCGCCGCAGAATTTCGGGAGATGGAATGAAAGGCTGAACTCACTGAAGCTCCGGCCCAGTACCGCGGTATCACCATACCCGAGAAACCAGAAAAGGAGGGTACCGACAATTATCGCCACGAAACCACCGGGAAGTTTGAACATGAACCGCACCTTTCCGAAATACTGCAAAAATATTATCACCATGGGAAGGAGCGCAACAAGGGGGAATGCAAAAATACGGTTCGCGAAGTCCAGGGCGATATAGGTAATGGCGATACCCGCGAGGGTCGACAAAAGCGCGGCGCGCGGCACAAACTGCCGGATATATTTTGCCACGAAAGCGCCGAAAAATTCAATGATCCCCGAAAAAAAACATGCCGCGAGGCCCACCTTCCATGCCATGCGGAAATCCTGTGTTTCGATATACACCGGCAGCATCACAAGAAAGACAAAGGCGAAGAGGGACACGGTGTTGATGCCATAAGGAAGCGCCGTCACATCATCGCGGCCCTCCTTTTTCCCCAGGCGCACCGCCTGCCAGCCGTAAAAAATATTACCAATGATGATTGAAATTGCGACCCCCGGAAGCACCGTGCCGAAGAGAAATCCCGGCTCGCTGTTCATCCCCAGGACGAAAAGGCTGAATCCAATAATCAGGATTATCTGCATCAGGTTGTCGATAAACAGTCCGAAAAAGCCGTCAATATCATTTCTGCAAAACCATTTCATGGGTCAGCTCCTGTAACATCGTTAAATTATCGCACTGCTATATGCTTTGCGCGCATACAGCCCGCTGGTACACTGCCTGAAACTAAAAATATTATTTATTGAGTAATATGAATGAATCTGTACTTTGTATTTTACCTACTGCAGCGCTGTTTTCCCGTCAAGAATAAAAGGATGCTCCCCCCACGAAGGGGCGCCAAAATAAAGGTCCTCCGGAGAGGGCCCTTTGTGCGGATATGGCAACCGGCACCGCTGTGCCGCAGCAGACACCGCTAATAATTATTAAACTTTGTAAAGGCGTCAATCTTCCGGCGGAATGCCCGGGGGAGAAGTTCCAGTCCCGGTTTCATGAACCCCACGGCGACAAGGAGGGGAATAATCCGATCGTCAGGTATACCGAACTCCTTTTTCACATCTGCTTCTTTGAATCCGTCCATGGGGTGTGTCTCAAACCCGAAACCTCGCGCTGCAATCATGAAGTTCATCGCGAAAAAAGCCGTGTTTTTTACTGCAAAAAATTTTCGCGCCTGGCTGTCCTTTTCTCCATACATGCCGAAGGGGGCTTCACGCATTTTCTGCACTTCCTCCGGCTTGATATATCCCAGTTCCACCCAGCTCTTCAGGTGGTCATCAATATTCTCCTCGACCCCATTGGGGTTAGCGATCATGATGAGCACCGCTGACGCCTCTTCCACCTTGGGCTGATTGAAAGCACATTTCCGCAGCACCTTTTTCCTTTCCGGTTCATCAACAACCACCACCTCCCACGGCTGGAGATTAAAGGACGACGGCGCAAGGTTCGCCACCTCTATTATCTTCTTTATATCATCAGCCGGAATTGTCCTTTCCGGATCGAATACATTTATTGCCCTTCTTTCCCTGATTGCCTGCAGTACATTCATTGGCTGCCTCCTTACAGTTTATATTATTATATAATATAGTTTTTACGGGAAAATATCAACAGGAAATTCTGCAATATGTTTCATAGCGGTAATAATTACCCCGGAGCAATATATTCCTTGCTTTTTTCCCCGCTGTTCATTACCGGAGAAGTATTGTAATGTTTCCCGTAAAGGACGTGCCCCATGATGAAACCGGTATATCTGATAATGGCAATGCTGATAACATCAGCTCCCGGACTTCTCGATGAGCGGATACGCCTTGATGAGTCCCTGATAGTTCCCGGCTCCGGTGCGGAAAATATCATATTAGGCGATACCATTTCTGAAGTGCGGGCACGAAAAGGGACGCCGGAAAAAACAGCCCAATTCAACAACGACCACGAGCTGTTCCGCGATATTTTCGGGATATCATCACCGGCGGAAGTGCACTACCGTAAGATATTTCATTATTCCATCATGGGATTTATGGTATTCTTCAGCAATGACAGGGTCACTGCAGTTGCGGGGCTGAACACCTTCAGGGTGACCAGCGATTCCGCGAGCCTCCAGAACGGAGTGGACAGTTTCATTTTTAATTACGGCAACAGGGACCTCACGGTGCTGAAGAAAGGTTCTCACGCGCTGTACCTGTACCGAAAGCAGGGAATTGCGGTCATCGATGACGGAAACAATGATACCATTGACATGTACCTTGTGTTTCCATCAGCCGGAACTGCTCAGAGGGGGAACTGAAATGCACGAGCTTTCAATAATGACTTCAATTCTTGACATCGTCATCCGGCACGCTGAAACACACAGGGCGGTATCGGTAAAACGGATTGATTTACAGGTGGGGGAACTTTCCGACCTTATTCCGGACTGGATGCAGCGGTATTTTGATTTTGTCAGCAAGGACACCATCGCGGGGAACGCGCAGCTTGCGATTGAAAAAATTCCCGCCGTGCTGCGCTGCAGGGCCTGCTCCCATGAATTCACCCTTGACAGGGAGTCCTGGCAGTTCACCTGCACCGCATGCGGATCTTCCGACGTGGAAATTGTATCCGGCAGGGAATTCACGGTCAAAAGCATTGAAATTGAATAACGCGAAAACAGGGAGGAGCGCATAATGATAACAGTGGGCATCATTACCGTCAGCGACAGATCTTCACGGAACGAACGGGAGGACCTGTCCGGACCAGAAATACGCCGCTGGGCGCAGGCAAAGGAATATACTGTTCTGAAAGAAGCTATTGTCCCCGACGAGATTGGAGATATCAGCCAGGTGCTCAGGGATTTTTCCGATGAAGGCATCCAGGTGATATTCACCACGGGAGGCACCGGTTTCGCGCCCCGTGACGTAACCCCTGAAGCGACCCTCGCGGTACTGGAAAAGGAGGCACCGGGTTTCACCGAGGCGATGCGTCAGAAATCGATGGAGATAACACCGCACGGGATGCTGTCACGGGCCCGCTCAGGAATCAGGAAGAAAAGCCTCATTATCAACCTCCCCGGAAGCCCGAAGGCAGTACGGGAGAACCTCGGCTTCATAGAAAAAGCCATACCACATGCGGTGGAACTTCTCAGGGGTACGGTGGGCGACTGCGGTTCAGTGTGAACATACAGGGACCGGCGGGATACTATCGACCCATCAGAACTCAGCGGTATATTTCCGCCTCCCTCTCGGCCTCCTCTTTTGATACTATCCTCTCCGACGCCATGGTCTTTTTCAGCGAATTAAGAAAAAACAGTATCACCATAAATGTTATGGCAAAGCCCAGCGCCAGAGACACGCCGAGAACGATATAGGACCTGACGATGGCACTTCGGGTGCCCTTCATCATGACCGCCTGAACCGCTTCCCCCTCCTTTGCCTGAAGAAGGGCAATGTGGAAAGTAGTATCACGGAGCGCACGGTAGTCAGGGAGCCATGCCGCAAGATATGCCTGGCTGCGCCGGAAGTCTCCTCTCACAAGGGCCCGGTGAAACAGCTCACGGGTCTCAACGGGCCTTTTGACCTGGCGCTCCCATCGCGCGGCAAGTTCAGTGCGGCCCTGCCTCACCAGGGCATTGCGCACCTTTTTCCAGAGCTCGGTGTAGTCGGCGGCAAGTTTTTGGGAAGAGGCCCTCCGCAGAGCAGCCTCTTTCATGTTGCCGCGCTCCCCGGCATCCTGTTCCTGTATCATGTTAATGCGTATTTGCAGAAGGTCCCGCGATATCCTGTCAAGATTTTGGATTGTTGCATGCTGGTTCCCGTGGAATGACTCAAAGGATTCAATGGCAGTGGTTACAGAACCAATACTCTGGATGGAAATATAGGCAATAATCGCAATAAACCCGAGACACAGAAGGAATATTTTCGAGAGGGTCTTGGTGTCACTGTTTTTCAGCAATGCCGGGCTCCTGTTATCAGCATCATAAATCAATGTTCATTTCTTATATCATAATAGTTTACTATATTCCCGCAAATGTCAAGCGGATAAATCAACACAGTGCGCTGATTTCCGGCACCGCAAACAGTTCAGCACTATCGTCCCCGTCGTGCCGTCGTGAAACGATTCACTTGACAGAAAAACTTTTCCCCTGCAGGGTGTCGGCAACATCATAACCGGAAGGACATCAATAATGGATTTTAAAGAAACACGCCCCCTGTACCTCCTTGAGGAAATTGCGGAAATTCTTCGCAGCGAAAACGGCTGCGCCTGGGACAGGGAACAGACATCGCCCTCCCTGAAAGCGTACCTCAT
>JAKQCH010000474.1 GCA_029573825.1 Spirochaetota bacterium
GACTTGAATACATTTGACACCACAAAGCGGAACATATCATCCGACGTCCGTCCTTCATAAATTTCATTGAACAGCGAGGTGCCGCCGAAAATCTCTCTGTCAATTTTATAGTCATTGGCAAATGACATAATTGAAATCACAAGGAGCACATGATCCTCCGTTTCAAAGTCACCGGATTTCACACCCTCTTCAACAATCTCCTGAATCATCATCTTCGCAGGAAGGAAATTCTCCCGCAATGCGCGTTCATGCATCTTGTTCCCCTCAAGAAGCTCCCACATGATAATGCGCAGTCTTCCGGATTCCTTTTCATTCAAACTGAGGTTCGTGGTAATTTTATGCATCATATATATGACGATATATATCTTCTGCGACGGAGTCAGGTCCATTCCGGGAGCATATACGGATATCCCCTTTCGCCGGCCGATCCCGAAAAGACGGTTTACCGATTCTTCATAAAGCTTTTCCTTGTCTTTAAAATAGTAGTATATGAGGGCCTTGTTTACGCCCGCCTGTTTCGCGATTTCACCAAGCCGGGCGCCGTTAAAACCCTTGTCGATAAACTCGCGTTCTGCCGCTTCAAGTATGCGCTCCTGCGCTTTGACATCATCCTGTTTCATTGGAATATCCCGGTGTTAAATATATTTAAACACAAATATAATATATTTAACCATAACGTCAATTATTTTTACTAAATATTTAAAATTATTAATCATTTTTTCTCTCTTCCGTATTTTGTGCCGCAACAATGCATGGTAATAAAACTTCACAGGCACATGCAAACCGGCATATAACAACAAAAAAAGGTTGATAATACTTGTCAAAATTTTTATATTAAAGCAATATAAATGTACCTGACACCCCGTGTGCAGATACAGGCAGTTTTCCCAGACGCCCTTTGGAGGATTTTATGAAAATACAGAAACTTGTTGTAATCGCCATTGCATCCATGATGTGCTGGATACCCGCCCTTCGGGCTGATGTCCGTGTGCTTGACATCCAGGGAACCGCAGCATTCAAGGACCAGAGTCAGTGGAAGCCCGTCAAAAAGGGGCAGGCACTGAAAGAAGGAACAAAAATCAGCACCGGCGCCCATTCAAGCGTCCGTCTGAAAATTGACAACGCCACAGTAACAATCCGGCAGCTCTCCATGGTGCGGATAAACCGCAACCTGGCCACTGGCAGCGCCACCAGCACGAATCTCGGCCTGCGCTACGGAAAAATAAACGCCCGCATTGACCGCATAAAAAAACTGCGGACAGATTTCCGGATTTCCACACCGGTCGCGACATCCAGTGTCCGCGGCACGGAGGAGGAGGTTTCATTCGGCCCGGGGAGGGGAATGATTGTACAGGTGCTCCATGGTGAAGTCGGCGCATCAAACAGGTTCGGCACATCGAATATTGTCAGGAGGGGGATGAAGTTCCATGTAAAGCAGGGAAGTCCGCGCCCAAGCCCCCTGCTCCTTTCCACCTGGAATAAATTTATCACACGGGTTGATCCTGACGACCTCACAGATGATGAAAAACAAATGCTCGAGCGCTTTGGAGACGATGTGTGGCTCAATTTCGAGGATCCCCAGTTCACCTCGAATTCCCGTGCAAAGGCAAAGGTCAATCTCCAGATAATTTTTCCCTGAACAAGGAAGGCATATAATGAAACATATACTTGCAGCAGGCATAATGATACTCCTGTTTCTGTTGCCGCTTCCGGCACAGGACATGCAGCAGATGCAGTTTATTCACCTCCTCGCAGACAAACCTGCGGCATCATTCAGCGATGCGGTGACGTTCATGACGATCGCCGCGGGGATGCAGCCGAAAGATTTCAACTTTAACCTGCAGGTCCTGAAAAACAGAAAAATCGCCCGCGGAATGGACTATCACGCGGCGGCCCCTCTCCGCAGGGGTGCACTTTCTCTCATGATCGCACGGCACCTCGACCTTTCTGATTCTCTCCTTTACATGGTGTTCGGCACCGGGCGCTACGCGTACCGCGCCTGTGTCGCGGAAGGCATCATGGATCATGAGGGAAGCGAATGGGACATCCTGAGCGGCGGCGAGCTTATTGAGATCATGAACAAAACCATTGAACGCGCGGGGGAACGATAATGGGAAAACAAAATAAATGTACCGTTCTCCTGCTTGCGGCGATACTGCTTCCGGCATGGATTTCCACCCTCTATGGAGCAACCCCTGCAGACGAATCGTTCTCGACATATATTATGGACGAGGATATGCGGATAACACAGGCCCCCTCAAGGCCCTTCACCATCAGCTACGGCGCCTGGGTAACACCGGTTATAATTGATGAGCGGTACGGATCAAATGAACTTGCCACCTCCGTCACCACGACGAGGCTCTGGGTCCGCGCCTCCCTCTGGGGCACAAGCTACCTTTACATCCGAGGCAAACACCAGTATCAGACGGTGCTTGTTGAAGAAAACATGACTGCGGAGGACAACGACCACATTGTGGATCTTGACGTGGGCTATCTCCACCTGTCGAACACAAGCGGTTCCGTACAGCTGTCCCTGGGAAGAAAGTTTTTTATCATCGGGACAGGCCTGATACTGAACGGCAGAGGGGATGGCGGAGAGCTGGAAATTTACACCTCCATCGCGGACATTAAAATTTTAGGCTCCTACACAGGCCTCCTGAACAAGGACAACAACCCCTACAATCTCAGCGAAGCCGATTATGCCGATGGGGCAAAACGGGTCTTCGCGGGAGGCACAATATCACGCTCCTTCTACAACCAGACGCTCTATGTGTTCGGACTCGGGCAGATCGACCTCGCCGATGAAGAGGACACCCGCAAGGTCCGCTACCAGTCACAGTATTACGGCGGGGGGCTCAACGGGGTGATATTCAGCAACCTGCGCTATTATGGCGAGTTCGCGTACGAAACGGGTACAAGCTATCTCAGCGGCACCGACACCCAGGGCGATATCAAGGCACATGCCGGACAGGCCGGTATCAACCTCTTCATCCATACAGTATTGAATCCCGTCCTGATACTGCAGTACGCCTACGGCACCGGAGACGCGGACCGCAGCGACCACCGCTCCCCCACAGGAAACACCGTCGGCGACGATACGGGATTTCTCTATTTCGGCACCTTCACGGGAGGATACGCCCTGCGCCCGGTACTGGCAAACCTGCATGTGTTCCGTGGAGGCCTTGGGCTGTCCCCCTTCTCATTTTCACGGTACAGGACACTGCGGAGAATCACGCTCCTCGGGAAATACACCTACTACAGAAAATATGATTCCGAAGCATACATCAATTACGGCGAGGCGCCCTTTGACAACAGCGATGTGGGGCAGGGAATTGACGCGGCTCTCAGGTGGAGGATATTCAACGACCTTTCGCTGTTTGCCAATTATGCGGTATTTTTTCCGGGAAAAGCTTATGCCTCTGACGAGGAAACCCGTCATTTCATGATGGCCGGCATGACCCTTGCACTGTAAACCTTCATGTCCGGAGAGGCTTCGCCTCTCCGGACATGAATAACCTCCAGCCGGAAACCAGATCACGATTAACAGACAAATATAGAAATATGTATACATATTTCATCCCATGCGACATAACATTTAAAAAAAATTATTTTTTTCAAATAAAAAAGCCCGTGCGGGCTTTTTTATTTGACATATATGCCGATTATAAGTATATGGGTAATATAAGGATGATTACCCTGAATGTTAAAACCTGGAAAAAATTAACACAGGGAGGTGGAGAAATGAAGAAAATAAAAATAACAATAGCGGCAACAACAATAGCGATGTTCGGATTGTTCGGCGTCATAGGATGTTCCGGTGGTGGCGGGGGCGGCGGCAGCGATGCGCCCGTAGCGGCACAGGACATCGTTAATCCCAGCGGCGGCAACAACGACGGTTCCGGGGTTTCCAGCAATGACAACATCACCGTTGCGAACGGGAATATAATTGTTAATGTTGTTGACGGAAAGATTACTATTAACGGTGACAACGTCACGCTCACAGAACAAAACGGGACAACGTGGACACTCGTTGACGGTATCACCATCACGGTGACGAACAACAGCGGAGGAACAGTTGCCGGGACAGTATATGTTGATCCGGATACCGGCGTCATTACATTCCGGCCCGACAGTCCCCTCGATGTCAGTGAAACCTATACTATTACCGTCACGGTAAACGGAAACGAATACACGGCGACAGTGATTGTGGCAGTCGATGAAACTGACGAAGAAGAATCGATGTTCGCCGGCGTGCCATACAGGAACGCGGGAACATACGCGATAACTGATCTCATTGTGAACGGGAAAGCGATATTCGGATGGCAGTTCGGGAAT
>JAKQCH010000454.1 GCA_029573825.1 Spirochaetota bacterium
ATGAAACTCTGTATTGCAGTCCGGACAAATATAATCTCCGCTCCTCTTCACCCTGATGAGGCTTTTACATTCCGCGCATTCCACAACAACCGGGGCGTCAAAATCATTAATCACATCAGGAGATTCCGCCTGATGCAGATGAGCCGTATCGCCCTGTGATGATACCGGCTCCGTCGACACGCCGGAATCGCTGTATTCATCCTCGTCGTCAATCATCCGGACTGCGATCTCGTCGCCGCTGCCCTCAGAAGCGAGCGGTGCAGGATGGGTACCGAGCTGCAGATGTTTCAGCACAACCGCCTCCGCATCCTCCCTGGTAGCAGTAATGGTCAGGACTTTATCAAACCCGAGTATTCTGTACAGTGTTGCTATTTCATTTCTGATATTGCACAATACAAAAACTCCCATGGTCCCCGCAATACGCTTATGGAGATACAGAATGAGGCCAATCCCCGCCGAACTGATATATTCAAGCTTCTCGGCATCAAAAATAATATATTTTCTGTTTCTTCCGAGGAGCTGGTCCACATACCTTTCAAGGTCAGGACTTGTCTGACCGTCGAGATACCCGCCAAGAGAAACGACTGTTATCATGCCGTCCCCTGTTTCATTATGTTCAATGAAAATCATCGAATGCTACCTTCCCTTCTTTTTTTCACCGGTATCGCGTCCTTGACGGTTTTCTGGACATCAAAATGAATCGCTTCACGTGAATACTGATACGCGGGTTCAGGAGCCTGATACGCTGCGTCCTCATCAACCCCGATGCCCGCAGCGACAAGCAGCGATTCGTCCACAGGCTGCGCCGGACCATCCGCATCTTCAATGCGCGGCGATGTATCGCCCCCCGAACCCTGTGCGGTGTGCGGCTCCATGATGTCCTGTTCCTCAATCATCCGGTATAGCTTTCTGTATCGCACATAAACAATTATTGAAACAAAGAACGCGATTACAAATGACAGAACCCCGAGAACAGAGGCAATCAGTGTAACTTCTTTGATATACCTGAAAATAAGGGAATAAATTTTATCCTTACCAAGAATAAAATTTACCGTACCCACCGCCGCTTCAGTGCGCTGTTTTTTTACATATACCGCTTTTGTGACAAGCCAGCCGTTGACAAAAATATTTTTATAGAAATATTGCCGGATGAGGTTCTTTTCAAGCCTGGTAAAGGGCACCCGCTTATTAAGAATATTATATTCATTAAACCGTATGGTGCGTTCCCTGCGGCGGAGCGGCATCATGATCATGTCAATATTATATGCGAATTCATCATTTGCGATATTACCCTGCAGTTCACGCTCCACATCCCGGTTTGAATGCACGACGATAGTTCCGTCAGCAAGGACAAAAAATGCTTCCGCGATGGTATTGTCCTGTATTTTGTCCCTGAAAAGCGTGGTGAGCTGGGTATAATTTTTATACCGGTAACTTAATCCCGCGACATCGGTGAACGCTTCCGCGAGGGTGGTTGAATATTCTTTTGTTGTCGTTTCCACTTCCGCAATGTCATTTTTTATTCCAAAATAAAAATAACTGACCGTCACCGCTCCCCCGAGCATCAGTAACAAAAAAAGCAGAAGGAAGAAAACACCAAAGGGGAACCCTCTTTTTTTAACTCGTTTTTTCATCGTATACGATTATCACCCAAAAAGGTTATTGTAATATGTACCCGAATATGATCCATATTACATATATATAAATAATTTTTATGCTGCCGCGGCCATATAAAACAAAAACAGTGAGTACTGTCCACCATACTATTTATATCGGAACAGATCAGCAAAATTTCAATTTCTTTTATTTACAGGAGATGTTTTATGGAAGAAAAGATCAATGAAAACCTTGTGTACTTCCCCATTCCGGAAAATTTCTGTGAAGACGATAATTTCTCCGACCATGTCAAAGCCCTTCTTGACCATGTTAATCAGAAAATTGCAGCGGGAAACTCCCTTGAGGAAATAATTGATTTTCTTTTCACCACCACGCAGTCACTATTTCCCTGCGACAGGATAGGTGTGGCGTTCATTGAAGAAGGCGGAAGGCGGATGCGCCTCCATTACGCGAAGGCGAATTACTCTCCTCTTTACCTCACAAAAGGATATGCCGCAGACATTCAGGGGAGTTCACTGAACGCTGTTTTTAACTCATTACAGCCCCGCATAATCAACAACCTGGAAGAATACCATAAAAATAATCCCCGCAGCGAATCAACGCGTCTTCTTATCAGGGAAGGTGTCAGGTCCAGCATGACGTGTCCCCTCTCTGTTGACGGAAGGCCCGTCGGGCTCCTTTTCCGCAGCTCCCGTGAACCGGCTGCCTATACAGAAGACCATGTACAGATTCATCTTTCAATTGCCGAGCGGTTAAGCCAGGCCGTTGACAAAGCGTACCGGATAAAAGAGTTAGAGGATGCAATAAATTCCTACATGGAAATGCTCGGATTTGTCACCCATGAACTGAAAAGTCCCCTCGCCTCCATTATTACTATAGCAAGGACCCTCAATGAAGGATATTTCGGGGAGATAAATCCGGAGCACAGTAAAATTATTGAACGTATTATTTCAAAAGCGGAATACCTTCACAATCTGAGCATGGAATATCTGAACCTTTCCCGTTTTGAAAACCAATCCATGAAGCTCAATGTTTCGAATATTGACTTTATTCAGGACATTATTAAGCCCGCCATAGATATTGTCGAACCGCAGATAGATGAAAAAAAGATATCCCTGGTGCGCCATCTCCCGGAATACACAATTAATGCCGCATGCGATCCTGACCTGATGAAAATTGTTACCGTCAACATTTTAAGCAATGCGGTAAAATACGGCAATATCGCCGGCGCTGTCACAATCACGGTGGAGAAAACAGATACATTGCTCCAGGTGACAATCAGGAATGAGGGCCCGGGATTTCCAGAAGATAAAAAGAAATTGCTGTTTCGTAAATTCTCCCGTATTGACACACCTGACCTCATGCAGCGCAAAGGGTCCGGAATAGGACTCTACGTTTCATGGAACATTATACAGCTGCACGGAGGTACAATAAAAGCGGATTCTGCCGAGGGGCAATGGGCGGAATTCACCTACGAAATTCCCCTTTGATTATACAACAAATCAGGCCCTAAAAAGGTAAAAATTTGATGACAAAAATTATACACTAATTTAATGTGTATAATTGTAAATACAGAGAAAATACACCTGCTTAGCCATGATACAATAATACAGTTTTATTTCTTATGATGCGGGGTTCCCGACTCCTTGAGCGGTTACAACACCACATTCTGACGATCATGAATATTATATGAGGAACGGACCGGTGATCCAATATAAATACATGTAACCCCGGCACGTTTTCAGTTTCCCGCCGAGTTCTTTCATATAATGGGGGGCAAGAGGGCCCTTACACACATAGAGATTAGTTTTTATGGAAGGGGTAATATTATGAATACAATCCGGCAGCAGGACAGCATCCTGAACAAAGACCTGGAAAAGTCTGAAATATTCTACCAGGTAATGGAATCAAACAACAAGCGGTTGACCATTGCGTTTCTTGCGGTTATGCTTATTGGAAATATCGCGGTAACATTGATCAAGTTTTTAAATCTCGGCTCACAATACCTTGCTTATTCACACATCCTGATTGAATTCGTAAGTGTTGCTTTAATTCTCGGACTTACTGCATTTCTCTCCCGCCGGCTTATCGGAAAAAAAATATCCGGTTACATCACCATCACCGGTGTAATGTGTGCGCTGTTTATTTTCCAATACTCCTTTTACGGCGCCAGCGAGCTGTTCGCAACGGTATATGTCGCCCTGGCCCTCAGCATTTTTTATTTTGACACAAGAATTACTATCTACACCCTCATCGTAATTGTGATATCCCAGAGCATACTCTTCTGGGTGAAACCGGAGCTGATCCCAGGGGGACCAAAAAGCAACCTTCTCGTCCGCTATATTCTATTTTTCTCCGTAGGGATCGGAGCGGCAGCCGGTGCGGGAGCGACCCGTATCCTCCTCAAACTTGCCATTCAGAAACAGAACGAATCATCAGAAAATCTTGTGAAGCTCCGGCAGATAGCAAAGGCGATCGCCACATCCATCGACATCATGAAAAACCAGTCCCTTGAGCAGGAAAATGTGACACAGCAGATGAATGATATTTCCCAGCACCAGGCGTCTTCTCTTGAAGAAATTTCCGCATCCCTTGAAGAGCTTGCTTCGAACTCTGAATCCATCAGCAATATTGCGAAATCACTCTATGAGGAGCTTGATATTACTGTTGAATCCGTAAATGACCTGAAATCCGTAAATGACAAAGTACAGAGCAGCTCCACGGAAATCAACAGCACCCTCAACGAGGTCACCGATTATTCAGTAAATTCCGCGGAACACTTAAATCTCACGATAGAAAAATTTCAGACGCTGAAAACAAAGAGCAGCGAGATGTCGAGCTTCGTCCAGATTATCAACGACATCGCGGACCAGGTGAACCTCCTGTCCCTGAATGCCGCGATTGAAGCCGCCCGTGCCGGGGACTCGGGGCGGGGATTCGCGGTTGTGGCGGATGAAATATCAAAA
>JAKQCH010000482.1 GCA_029573825.1 Spirochaetota bacterium
CAATTATATTGTCGGAAATAGTAAGCAGTTTGAAATTAAAAAAAATATATACAGCAACAGCCTGAAGTGACATGACGCTTCTCTTTATTCGCGTTAAACCGAAAATAGCTGGACAGGTAATTCAGAATATGTTTTGTAAAGTATGCATGTCTGTGTCAGTTTTTACGTGAAACTTCTCAATACTGATCCGCATGGAGAGTGCGTGTTGGAAACGATAAAAAAAAAGAAGGTGACTTTTTATCTCGTACTTTTAGCTGTTACCGTTTATCTTTATATCGATTCCGGTTCAAATACTCCTGCTGAGTTTTTTAAAAAATTATTTCCTGCCAGTGATACATCATTCGGGCTGTACGCTTTGGGACTGATCGGCTTTGGTGCATTTATTTTCTCAATTTTCTATTTTGTGATGGGGCATGTTGCGGGGAAATTCTGTATATGGGAGCAGGCACTGCGCGAAACGTCCATCGAATTGGGACTTACCTTCACGAATCGAATCACCGGAAAAAAATTCAAAGATGGAAACAAGATCAGTCCATCTGAGATGAAAAAAATATTTCACATGAAAGCGCTTAAGTTTTCCCTTCGTATCAGTGATTTGAAAATTGAGGGAATGTATAAAGGGGTATTCGTCTCGGTTTCATTTGAAGAGGGGGGTGAGGACAGTGGAGATATCATGGTGCTGAGAGCGAATTTTCCTTCATCCTTATCAATAGGCCTTTACGTTACACCGCATGCGTTACCGGGAAGAGCTGTCAATATGTTGAAAAAACGGATTTCATCGGCGTCCGCTGCCGTGAATAATACTCTAAACGTCTCTGTGTCTGAAGCGGTACAAGGCAGTGAAGAAATTCAGTCAATAGTTAATTCCGGCCCTGTCCGGAAATTATATAAAAGTTTCCCCCGAACCGCTATTGACGATGAAAGGATAATCTCTAAAAGGGAGGTAATCATTCATATTGACGAGCCCCCCGTATTCAAAAATCTGCTTTCCATGATTGCCGACGCCGCACTGGCAATCCATACAATACAAGTCTAATCAGGTAATCATTACCGTAGTTGTGCGGACTTGTTTATTGCCCGTAATTCAAAAATCTTCTTTATAAAACATTTCGCCCTGCAGCGTTTTACGGTACGCATGAACAATCAGGTTTCTCTCGCGGGGAGGAGCGAATGCCTTACTCGCCGGCAGGGATGGTAATTGCAAACTCTGTGCCATGTTCACGAATCACATCAATGGTGCCATTATACTGCCGCACAAGGGCGTTGATGAGCTTCAGTCCGAAACCCGTGGAGGAACTGATTGTAAATCCCTCTGGAATTCCGATACCATTGTCTTTCACGGTTATGGAGATACGGGCGATGTTCTTTGATATCGAGACAGTAACAGTACCCTCCCGGTCGCCGGGAAAAGCATTCTTCAACGCATTTGCCAGAAGCTCGTTGACGATTATGCCGATTGGAAAAATTATTTTTGAATCAAGAGAAAACTGTTCAATATGGTGGTTGATGGCGATACGGTTTGTAAGGGGATAGGAGAGCGAAATTTCATGAATCAGATTTGCTATATACTCATTGACGGGGACGCTTCGCAGATCATTTGATTTATATAGTATCTCATACAGCCCCATCATGCTGAGAACACGACCCTTCGCGTCATTGAGGGCTTCAGCGGCGTCGACATCACGGATAGTATCGGACTGCAGGCCGAGCAGCGCGGCGATGGTACTCATGTTGTTTTTTATGCGGTGATGGACTTCCTTGAGAAGCAGCTCCTTTTCCTGAAGCAGCAGCTGTATGCTTTCCTGCGCCGCAAGAAGAGAGTCAATCTTTCTGCTGTTCCTGAGGGACAATGCCGCAAGGTCGCCAAAGGTTTCAGCGATTCTACTATCTTCATCAGTAAACGGGGAGGGTTTGTTCGCAATGCCCAGAATTCCCACCGTTTTGCCGCCGATGTTCAGCGGCGCCAGGAGTAGATTCGCGAGTTGTACATGATCTTCCGGCATGTATTGTGCCCACTCGCTTCCCTGATAATTATTGTCGTATGCGGGCCTGCCGGTTGCATATACCACTTCGCGTAATCCCCGGATCGGCATGGAGAGGTCAGGACCAACGGTAAAATTATGTCCTCCGGCCTCAAGGAACATCACTTCATTTCCCGTTCCGTCATCGTCGAGGAGTGCCACATAGCCGGCTGCAGCGCCGGTGAGAGAACTGCATGCATCAAAAATATGGCGTGCGGTTTGATGGAAATCTTCAACTTCAAGTATTGTTCTTGTTGTTTTAAGTAGCGATTCATCGATTTCATTTTTCCGGTGCAGTTCATTTTCGGTACGCTTGCGTTGTGTGATATCTGATGTTATCACAAGGATGCGTGCCGGTTTTTCCTGATCGTCGCGTATAAAGGTCATGGAATTTTCAAGAAGTACAATCGATCCGTCCCTGTGATACTCCTCAAGTTCAAGCATCCTGGTGCGCAGGGGGTCTGACGAAGGATCAAGTTCGAGGGCCATTTCTTCCTCAAAAGCTTTTATGGCGATATTGAGTGATTCAGGGGTCAGAATCTGATCGATGGTCTGCGTAAGGACCTCGTCGACTGTGTAGCCTCGAATCCTCGTTATCGCAGGGCTTACATAGAGAAAATTGAATTGAAGATCAAGAATGGTAACACAGTGGGATATGTTGTTAACAATCAGCCGGTATTTTTCTTCACTGTCCGTCAGCGCCTGTTCCGCCATTTTTTGCTCGGTGACATCATTGTAAATGGTAACGATTTCACCGGTGGGAATTTTAAAAATATAGTTTTCATAGTAATTTGAAAATAATTCATCCTGATATATCTTGACGGGAAATACCGCAGGATTGCCGGTTTTCCAAACCTCCTGCATTACCTCTATCAGTCCATATTCATCAATAGCAGGACGAAGATCAAAGAGGCTTTTTCCCTTCACTTCGGCAAGGGTTTTCCCTTCAATTCTCAGACTTGCTTTGTTGAAGACCCGGACGATATAGTGGGACCCTTTGCTGCCGTCATGTAATACCGTGTATATCGCTGAACCGCTGGTCATATTATCAAAGAGGCCGTGAAACAAAGCTTCACTCAGCTCCAGTTCATGCTGATTTTCAATGAGTTTTTCATTCGTCGCATTCTGCTCATCAATTACAGAATTAAGCTCTTCATTTAATACGGCAAGTTCCCGGTTTCTCATCGTGGCGATAGAATGGGCATTAAACAGTTCAAAAGCCATCTCTATTGAAGACTGCAGCACGAAGTCCCCGGAGTTCTTTATAACATATCCGTACCGGGT
>JAKQCH010000501.1 GCA_029573825.1 Spirochaetota bacterium
CGGGATTGGTGTGGAATCCATGGGGAGAAGTTTTCAATGTATTGGAAAGCGGCCCGACAAATAAATGCTATCGGGCACACGGCCAGACCCTGAACCGCAAGTACAATAATGCATGTCATAATTAGTTCAACAGGAATATAATTATCAAACTGAGTGAACGAATGTTCTCCCCAGTCGCCTTCGTCCACTCGGAGTAGTTTTTTCGTTTTAACTATTACCCATGGGGAGACGCTCTTCCCGGAAAACACGCGCTGAGAGGAGCGAATATCCCTTAAAATTATATGAAAATGAGAAGGTTCGACGATGGAAAAATGTCCTATATGTGGATTCCCGCTTGGAGGGTTAAGTACAAAACCAGTTGAACATGAAGGAACGATGATATGTGAAACCTGCTTTAAAAAAATGAAGGAAGTCAAAATAAATGAAGTAACGCCATCAGTCATATTATCAACCACACCATCCCTCAACAACTACGTCATAAAAGAGTATATCGACCTTGTATGTATTGAAATAGCAATTGGAACTGGTATTGTCTCTGAAATTGCTGGTGGTTTCTCTGACTTCTTTGGTAAGAGATCAAAAGCATTTGAAAGCAAATTAAAACGCCTTAAAGAAGACGCATTTAAGATAGTAAAATATGAGGCTGCAGATAAGGGCGGTAATGCTGTTGTTGGTATAAAGATGGACTATACGGTATTATCCGGGAACATGCTGTGTCTGGTTTTAAGTGGAACAATTGTTCTCGTGGAAAAGAATACATAGTAGCACACTTTCAAATGGCCCCCGTTAAGGGAAATTCTTTTCTATGGTAAGAAGCTCATATCCGGTAACGCTTGCGCCCAACTGGAATCTGGTATCAAGAGTATCAGTGGTAGGGGAATATAATCTGTATCGATCTACGTTTCACGATGAGTCCTACTCTCCTGTTGGAACGACAGCCACCTGGGAAAATGCACTCTAAGAAAGAAGGAATATCCAATATACGTAAACAAACCCTCACATGAATGAAGCAATGTCAATCCCCATAGTCGTTGCCGTGTTACGAACATATTCCTTATCTATAATCATGCCTCCGGATATCAGTGAACGCGCATCCTCAATGTCCTTGTTGCGGGCGGACAGTATTTTCAGAAGAATCAGGTCCTCTATGGCAATCACCGGAACTGTAGCATCGTGGAATGGTAACTGTATACACCGGTTGACCGCATTTTTGAGGAAGTCGCTGGTGGCTGGTATTATATCAAGAACAAAATGGTCATTGATCCGATCGGAAGTAAGTACATGACGCCATAGCGGAGTCGCCGTTGTATTAAGCACCATGTTTTTGCGACTTGTTACCGTGAATTCGCAGGAAAGAATGGATTCTATCCTGCTCCGGTCGCCGTTATCCATGACTACAATGAAGTCCAGGCCTTCAGTTGCCCGCACGGCTCCCCAGAGACTGACTGCCCATCCCCCCGCAAGAGAAAAGTGCAGCCTGTGTGCCGCAAACAGCTGCGAGACTTTTATTACAAGCTCTTCCAATGGTAAAAATGTATGTGCCATTACCGGGACTCTTTGCGGACAATTATGTCAGCAGTTATTTTTTCCTGGATTTCCCTGTCGTTTAAATGAGGATACTGCTGTTTGTAGAGTTCTGTCTTGAGTTTAAACAGTGTGCCAGTAATGGCGGCACACCGATGGAGATTGTGGCGCAGCTGATTTTCTAATTCCGGACTGATCCTGTTCATATCAGGCGTTTTTATTCCTTCCAGGAGTTTTTTCCATCACAATCAGCGATGACCCTAACATCATTGGCGTTCAACAACGCCTGGAACGCTCTGAAGTCCCTGTCGTTCGCAACCGCTGCAGTCAATAATTATGTTTACAACTTCTTTCATATTTGATTTTTACGGGAAAGAACGGCTATGTCAACATAATTTTTTTACTTCACAAAGGGGACATACAGCAAAATTCTTCTCCCTGGGTGGGAACCAAATTCATAGATATATATATTTATTATTTGACACTTTTCTGACCGCATTATACAGTACGGCATACTGTGTTTTTCGTTTTCGCAGAATTTCCGTTTCCGGGGCAACGTAAACTTTAGCGGCCCTTTTCAGGGGATTTATACTGCAAAAAGGGTACGGATAGTGAAATTATTCTTCATGAGGAGGCACACTTCCTGATAACGCTCTCTTTGAGGAGAGCAGTTTCTATTTATTCATTATAAGCGGGCGATATCAGTACATAAGGAACGAGGACGAGCCAGGTGATATCTTCTACAGCGTGTCGGCAGCGATGATGTACATGTTTTAAATGCATGCGTGAGACCGGAAATGAATATCATTGAGGAATACAAGGAGGCTTTTCATGAAGTCACTGCGTTGCACGTTAACCGTTCTGCTTCTTCTTGCCGGTATCAGTAACGCCCATTCCCTCGATGTGACTCTCGGGGTCAGCTCGTGGTATGTCTGGTGGTCCTCTTCTCTTGAAGATAAATTCAGAGGTGAGGATAATCAAATCACCGCCACTGTCCCCAATGCAGGCGAAGCCTATAACGACAGTTACGAATCGGATGCGCACCTCATGGTGGGGCCGGTAGTAAGCATTAAGTTCTCTGAAACCTGGAGCCTCGGCATTGTGCTGCTCATCAGTCAGCAGTATGATATCCGATCGTCGTACGACGTGAATGTTCCCGGCCCGGATACGCAAAGGACCATGATTGACGCGCGCTTCCGGCGCTATGACGGAGACCTGACTTTTAACTACCGGATCGGCTCCGGGTTCGGGCTATTCGCCGGCATCAAGTTCCTGCGATGGGAGGGCGATATCTCCCAGGACATCACCTCAGCTTCTAATACATACACTGCGCACGTGGAATCATCTCTCACCGGGATGGCCGCCGGTCCTGCGGTCGGTTTCAGCTGCACCCGTATGCTGTCGGACACGCTGTTCTTCACGGTTTCCATTTCGGGAGTGGTAATGATGTCAGACTTCGAGCAGGAAAATGTAATCAGCGACACATTATCACCGGCAAGAAAAGAAATCCAGAAAGATGACGAAACGTACTACGCATGCAACAGCATAGCGGGCATCGGCTGGTACATCGAATCGCTGAAATCCACGTTAATTATCGGAGGACGATTCCAGTACCTCGACAACGTGAATGATCCGCGCGACCTCTTCTACGGAATCACGGCGACAGCGCTGTATCATTTCTGAACGATGCACGAGGCCAGACCATGATATACAAAACAATTGGCATAGCCTGTAAGGACAGGAACAGGGTTGTCGGCGAATTTTATGCTGAATCCCATGGCGCCAATGCCGCAACAGGAAATGATGCAGCCGGGCAGGAGGCGTACAGGGATAGTTCGCTTCAGAGAAACCAAAACAAATGATTGCTGTGATATATTTACTTCCAGAGAGGTTCCACTACCGATTACCTCTAATATGAAATCCGGAGGCTGGATTATGGTCCGCAATTTCATCGCACTGTACGCTGTGTTCATGTTAACGGCCTGTTCTGGGGCCCCCGTGTTGTCACCCTCTCCCGCGCAGATGAGTCCGGAGTATCTCTGTTCACGCAGCTTCTTTGCCGACCATGGAAATACTCCCTTCAGCGCCGCATCCATCGAACTCAGGTTCGAACGTGACTCCACCTACTCGGCGGAAATCAGTTTTGGCGATCACGGCCCTACCCTTACCGGCAAATACGTTCTCGCCGGTGGCACCCTGACGCTGTATATCGACGACGACGCCAGGCGGCAGCTGAAAACAATGGCGGACGTGAATCTCAGCCCCAGGGAAAACTGGCTGTTTAAAAAGGGAATCCTCCGGAATGACCCGTCATCACTCACGTATTCCCGTTTCCTGCAGTTCGATGACGGCAGCCGATTCTATGATGAAAAATCATCCCCCGGGAAGGAAGGTACCGCCGTCACAATCGGCAAGCTCCCCGCCGTCCTGATGGGCATGAAGCAGGGAAAGGCAAACACCGCGGTCAAATTCAGGGAGCGCCCCGAC
>JAKQCH010000519.1 GCA_029573825.1 Spirochaetota bacterium
AAAAACGGTAAATAATTGTTGAAACAAAACACACAGGTTTTATAGTTACGCCGTGACTGCGTATCGGGGCTGTAGCTCAGTTGGGAGAGCGCTTGAATCGCACTCAAGAGGCCGTCGGTTCGATTCCGATCAGCTCCAAAAAAGGTATCCATAACAGGATACCTTTTTTATTACCGCTATCAGTTTCACCGGGGAACAAGCCTCATGGTGTGTTTCGGATTGTTATCAGGAAAACTCGTAAATGCCCTGTTGCCGATATAGTGCTCTGAGAATTCCGAGAAAGGATTCATTGAAATACCAAAGGACGGCGCAATATAGCCTCCTTTCTTTGTGTGTATAACGGACACTGCGGAGACCTTTCCGCACCGGTATTCATTATTAAATCTGACACTCCCCATGTTGAGAGATGAATCATCTCCCGGGAACGCCTTCTGTTCCGTTTTCAGAAAATTATCCCGCAGATATGAATCCTCGCCTCCCACCGGCAGATCAAAGGAACTGGTGTGAATATTCCCCCACTGCCAGGTTTCCATCTTCGGACCATTTTTTGTCGTGAGAAAATTCAGTGTCTTAAGAAAGGCCTCTTCAAAAACCTCTTTCCTGGTTTCAAATTTTTTCTTCGTCGCAACATTATCAAAAATCGGAGAGGTATCATCCCCAAAAACCCGGTAGAGATTTTCCATAAGATAATAATGGTTGTTCATCAATACAGAGGACTCGTCTGAAAGCTCGTCTTTAACTGCTGCATTAATCATGTGCGCCATCACCACCTGCATAATCGACGCCGGTACAGAATCGCGTGCCATCTGATAATCCCAGTTTTTAAAATAAATTCTCGTGAGTTTTCCTGACGTGATAGAAACATCGTCAAGCATGAGATAGATCAGGGGTATGAATTTTTCCGCGATCGTCGAATAGGTATCCATGAGAAGCGATTTAATATGCCGGAGTTCCCACGCGCTGTTGTCCTGCAACATTTTTTTCAGCCGGCCATAACGCAGGGTGTCCCTGAAAAATATAAAATTTTTTATGGCTCCCGGTTCATTGTCGAACATGCTGCTCCCGGCAATCAGTATTTCCCTGTCACTGGTAACACCATAAGTACTGAGGGGAATTGCGGGATTCCCGTTACCATAATACTCACCCTTCTGAAAGATGCTCCGGGAAATATCCCTCAACGGGAGCACACCGGAATATACTGTCATGCCCCTGTCCTTTGACGAAAAGAGGTACGTCTTGGGAACAGAATTTTGTCCGGTGATACTTTTACGCCCTTCATCTATTGTCCCGGCGTGGGCGATTTCAAAGAGGGAAATAATATATTCCTTCCCCGGACGGGGGAACACCATGGTTATGGTTCCGGAATTTATCGTATCACTGAAAATGTCACTTACCACAGGATGCCTGTCCTTGAATCTCATGGTGCATGGAACACTTGCAACCGCTCCGTTTCCATTACGCACCTGCAAGGTAATATTTTCTGTTGACTCCTTGTCCCACCGGCCCCTGTTGTAAAAGAGTGTTTCATCGTCAGTTTTTCTGGTATTTTCAAGATAATAATCCTGGACATCAATGCCGGAATTAAACACCGAATAGGAAAATGAAGGCTTCTGGCCGGAGAAGAGAAAGGGGAGTCCTACTGCAGTCATGGAAGATATGCGCAAATCACCAACTTCAATCGTGACGGGATACCACAGGGTATATGTTGCAGCATCACTGTCATAGGTGTATCCTGAAAGAGCGTTATTATCACCGCTAAACCGTGGGGGGATATAAAACGCAAACCCCTCACAGAACGTTCCCACATACTTCTGAACAGTGTTCTTCAGTTCCTTGAGCACAAGAACATTGTTTCGGTCATCTTCATTATAATAATACGTTAAATCTTCAGGCATCAGGGCGCGCAGCGTTCTGAATTCTTCATTATCCCGAAACAGAAACACCTGCTCCCTGTTATTGTGAAACGACTGTGCCCAGTCCAGAAGCAACAGCACGGAAAGAATGTCCCCGGGAGCCCATTCTTTCTCAGGGAGGCGGGACATTTCAATTATTTCGCTCATTTGATTTTTTCTGAAAAGATTGACGCCTTCAGCATATCGCAACAGATATTTTTTAAATTTTTCGTCAAGCTTTTCATAAAGGGCTTCAGCATCTTTCCGGAATCCGCACAACCTGGCAAGCTTGTCCATTGCAAGGCCTTCCTGTCCCACGAGTGCCCCGAGACTACCCGATGCAATCGCCCGGTAATATTCCATGAGAACCACG
>JAKQCH010000532.1 GCA_029573825.1 Spirochaetota bacterium
TTGACAAACCCCTGAAATGGCGGAAACCCCGCGCCGCCAACATGGACCGTGTGCTCCTCGTGGCGCCCTCACCGGAATTCGTGAAGAAGCTGCCCCTTGGAAAAATTCCCGACCGCACCGATTTTTATCTCTTCAACGGCAGGGACCGTGAACGCATAAAATACTGGCGCGCCGTGGTGCAGGAATGCGAAAGGCTCGCGGATGAATTTTACGAGGCTGCGACAACAGGGAAAATCAGGGACCTTCTACAGCCCCTGTAACGGACTGCCCGCAGCCTGTGGTTACACTTTTTCTATAAACCTTCCGGAGTCAAACCGTATTCTGGGGCCGTATATGCCGCCTTTCACTCTTTTCCCCGCGGCAACAACCATCACCACCGAGGAATCACCTGGAAGTTCAAGGATTTTTTTTATCCGCTTTGAATCATACCCTTCCATCGGACAGCTGTCATATCCGTATGCGCGAAGCGAGAGCATCAGATTTTCGGCACCCAGCGCCGTTGACTTCACCGCCCAGAGGCGCAGATGCCCTCTGGTCACAGGTTCCCGGATAATCGGCGCTGAAAGTCCACGGAAGAAATACAAAAACCGTTTCAGGAAACCAAGTACCCCGAGAAACCCCAGCGTGTACACGAAGGGAACAATTTTTTTGTAATACTGAATCGCCAGCTTCGGGATATCCGGTCCGCCTTTTTTCAAGAGGGCAACCATTTCAGCAGCATGACCTTTCCATGTGCCGGTACTGGCAACCACCACAAAAAGTTCTGAAGCGGTTTTTGCCGCAGACTGCCCGAAGCAGGCCTTCACAATTCCCTTTTTCTTTTCATCGCTGTGAACCCAGAAAAATTTCCAGGGCTGTAAATTCGATGAATTCGGCGCAAGGAGGGCGTTTTCAAGGCAGCGATTCACAACCTTCTCCGGTATCGGCTCACCGTCAAATACCCTCACTGAACGCCGGGAGTCAATAACCTTCTGGAATTCCTTTGCGTCGATATTCGGCGCTTTTTCCATATAATCCATTTCAGGTACGGTGGAAAGAATATTCGGTTTTTCAGCCATATTTACCTCTTTCATAATAATCTCCGGACATACCCGCCGCAACCGCTGAAGGTCCGCAATCCGGTACAGGAGTAATTACATCACATTCCGGCTGATCGTCAACACAAATCATGCACAGATGCGCTCGTTACGCATCAATCCTGTCCGAAAAATAATTATTATCTGGACATAAATGTATTATTCCCTGATCATTACGCCGTTCACAAAAATTTCCATTCCGGCAGAACCCGATGAGCATAATTCTTGAAGTAAAAAACCTCGTGAAATCATTTCCTGAAGTCTGTGCAGTGAAGGGTGTCAGCTTCTCCATACCCCGGGGAATCTGTTTCGGCCTTTTGGGGCCCAATGGAGCGGGCAAAACCACCACCATCGAAGTGATTGAAATGATCCTGAATAATGACGCGGGAGAAATCCTCTATAAAGGCAAACCCCGCGGCGCCTCATTCCGCGAGGAAGTCGGCATCCAGTTTCAGAACACAGAGCTTCCACAGTACCTCACGGTAAAGGAAACCCTGGAGACCTTCAGAAACCTGTACGGACGCCGGGCCGATATCGACGATCTCATTGAAACCTGCCAGCTCGAGGAACTGCTGGACCGTGACAACCGGAAAATTTCCGGCGGACAGAAACAGCGTCTCCTCCTGGCAATGGCCCTCGCGAATGATCCGGAACTGGTGTTCCTTGACGAACCCACCACAGGGCTCGATCCCCAGGCCCGGCGCCACCTCTGGGAAATTGTGCGGACCATAAAACGCAAGGGGAAAACAGTGGTCCTCACCACCCACTACATGGAAGAGGCGCAGATACTCTGCGACCGGATTGCCATCATGGACTACGGGGAAATCATCGCCGAGGGGACGCCGCAGGAACTTCTGAACCGGCACCGTGCCGGGACCCGCATCCATCTCGATATCATCCCCGAAAAGGAAAAACTGGAAGGCTTCCCGTGGCAGTGGTTCGATAATGACGGCTTCCTGGAAATCCATACCGACTCCGTGAACCATTCAATTGAAGAACTGATGCGCCGCGGCATTGACCTTTCATCGATGACAATACGCTCACATAACCTTGAAGATCTCTTCATTGAGCTCACCGGACACCAGCTGAGGGCATAGTGCAATGATAAAAAGAATATGGACGCTCTTCGTCGCACGGAACAGAGAATTCATCCGGGACCGTTCAGCTTTCGGGTGGAACATCGCGTTTCCGTTTCTCATTGTCCTGGGATTCGGCCTCATGTTCGGCCAGGACCGCCAGGTACTCTACAAAGCCGGCATTGTATACGCTCCGGCACAGCAGGTCCGGGGAAGGGGGGTTGATAATTCCCTTACAAAGGAGCCCCTCGCGGAACAACAAATCGACGCATTTAAAAAAACCCGGTACGTCGAATACATCACCTTCCCGTCACAGGAACATGCCCTGAAGACCCTCGCCCATCACCGCATTGACATTCTGATCAATCCCTCGACGGGGCGGTACTGGGTGAACGCCACCTCCCCGAAAGGATACATCGCGGAACAGCT